>JAWSUQ010000015.1:0-16614 GCA_033549265.1 Bacillota bacterium | reverse complement strand
CTATCTTTGTAGACAACAGAGAATCAGTGACGGATCTGATTGATACTCAAAGCCAGGTTATCAGTTTAGTTGTAAGCAAACCTGACAAGGCGCTGAGGGTAGTACAAGAGCCTAAGAAAATTAAGGAGGTTGTGTAAATGGGTGGTATAGAGTTAGTTAAAAAGGAACTTACGCATGGCGAGAGGTTTACAAATAAGGTTATGGCGGAGTTTGGCAGTAATGCGGGTGGGGAAATAGCATTAACTAACTTTCAGAAACGATTAGCTCAAAACTATTTCATAAGCATTGATCAAGCTCTTAAAGCTGCTGAGGAAAAGCGGATGAAAAAGCCCGAGAAATACCGAGATCAACTTCCGGTAACTTGGGATAACGTAGATATGTCTAATTTGGCCACTAGTGTTGTATCTGCAGCAAGAATTGGCTTAGACCCACTGCAAGAAAACCATGTTAACCTAATTCCCTTTAAAAACAACTCACTAAATAAATATAATATTACTTTTATGCCTGGGTACCGTGGCATCGAATTAAAGGCTAAAAAATACGGGCTAGAAGTTCCTGATCATGTCATAGTTGAGCTAGTTTACTCCAAGGATAAGTTTAAGTCTTTTAAAAAAGACCGCAATAACAAGTATGAGACTTACGAGTTTGAAGTAGTTAACGACTTTGACCGCGGTGAAATTGTTGGAGGTTTTTACTACCATGTGTATAGCGATAATCCTGAGAAAAACAAGCTGGTGGTAATGACCATTAAAGATATAGAAAAAAGAAAGCCTCAGTATGCGTCAGCTGAGTTTTGGGGTGGAGAGAAAGATGTCTATGAAAATGGTAAAAAAACAGGTGATAAAGAAACTGTTGATGGATGGTACGAGAAAATGTGCTACAAGACAATTTACCGAGCTGCTTTCAAAGATATCACTATCGACAGTCAGAAAATTGATGATGACTACCTAAAGCTAAAGCAGCTAGAGCAATCATTTACTGAGGCTGAGGTATCTGCTGAAATAGGTGAGAAAGCCAACAAAGAAGCCATCGACGTTGAGTACGAAAATGTCCAAGATGCTGAAATTGTAGAAGATGAAAAGCAGCCTGATCCAGTGCCCGAGAGCGAAGATAATCCAGGACAACAGCAGATATTCGGTGCAACCGGCACCGAAGGTCCAGGGTTTTAAGATGATTGCCATAACCCCCCTTGCCTCGGGAAGTAAAGGGAACTGCTACCACATTACAGATGGTAGCACTCCCTTGCTCCTGGAGTGCGGGATACCATTTAAAGAGATACAAAGGGGTCTTGATTTTATGACCTCTGAAATAAAAGGATGCTTAATATCTCATGAGCATGGAGATCATGCAAAAGGTGCTAAGGACATAATGAAAGCTGGAATAGAGATAATTGCATCCAGGGGAACTTGCAAAGCTTTGAGTATAGAAGGACATAGAGTATCATGGGCTGTACCTAAGCTTCAATTTACAATCGGAACTTGGGCTATATTACCTTTTGAAACTCAACACGATGCAGCAGAGCCTCTCGGCTTTCTGTTGGCTAACAAAGCAGGGGACAAGCTATTATTCGCAACGGACACATACTACGTCAAATACAAGTTCACTGGACTCACACACCTACTGATTGAATGTAACTATGCTGCAGATATTCTGTCAGCCAATCTGGAGAGTGGAGCGGTGCCAGTAAGCCTTAAAAACAGATTACTGAAATCACACTTTAGTCTTGATAATGTAAAAGACTTCTTGAAGGCTAATGACCTTAGCAAGTTAGAGGAAATATGGTTGATTCATTTGAGTGATGGGAACTCAGATGCTGAGAGGTTTAAACGAGAGATACAAGAGTTAACCGGAAAGGTTGTGATGATAGCATGAGCAAGCTTATAGAGGGTAAGTATTTAGGTAGATTTAGCTTATTGCCGGCTGCGCCGGGTACCTGCCTGGAATGTGCAGAAAAACATGAGCCTGATATGCCACACAATCAACAGAGTCTTTTCTATCAGTATAAATTCTATAACGAGCATGGCCGGTGGCCAACATGGGAGGATGCGATTGCCCACTGTGATGGTCAAGTTAAAAAGGCTTGGTTGGATGCTTTAAGAGAGCTTGGGGTGATTGCATGAGCAGATATCATGTGTACTATTGTTCAGATTGCAATGTTAAATTTGCTGTTGACCAAGCGTTTGAGGATCAGTCAGATGTACTTTGTCCATTATGTTCTGATGATGACGCTTTAGAGGGTGCTGGAGAGGCGGTGGACCTGTGAGCAAAAAGAAAGAATACGGTCCAGCTGACCAATACGAGAAGAAGCTCAAACGCGTGATGGATAAACTGGGAGCGGACTCTTATAATTATAATTTCGACCGGCACGGTTGCTGGATTGAATTTCGATACAAAGGCGAGTTATACCGGTTTGATCACAGTACAGAAAAAGCTAAGGCGAGGGGTATTGAACTCAGATATGGCTCCGATGCATTTGCCCAAGTTGTCTTAGCCCTAGAAGATCTAGCTCGGATGGTTGAGCGAGGAATTTATGAACTCTCAACATGGGTTGCCGGAATGAAGTATTTACCTTCAGTAATAGAAGTGCCTAGCTTCTTTCAATTCCTTGGCTTTGAGCAGGTACCTAGTGGGTCTGAGGAAGTGGATGAAAGATACCGGCAGCTGGCAAAGGTAATGCACCCTGATGCCGGTGGATCTGCAGAGGATTTTCAAAAGCTGAAAGATGCAGCTGAAAAGGGGAAGCAGTATTTTGGGAGGTTGAAATCATGAAAAGTGGCCGTAGACCAACAAGAAAAGAAAAGCAGTTCATTACAAAACACCGGCTAAAAGTTGACAACTGGCTAGTAACAAAAGCTCCGCCTGGGGAGCTGCATATTATCAATAGAGATAGTAGAAATGTGAGGGTGCTTAAGGTGGGGTGATTGCGTGGTAAAGCCAGATATAAATGAGCAAAGAGCCATTGAGTTATACGAAAAATATGGTTCTTTGAATAGAGCAGCACTTAGTGCAGGGTGTAGTCCAGGGTACCTAAAGAAAATACTCCTGAACAACAATATAGAGATTAAAAAACCTAAGCCTTACAGGATTAATATCAATAGTAGGCTGGGGTGACGTATCAAGAAGACACAATGATTAAGCCAAGCAGGTTCCTAGCTTGCTCACTTTGATTCAGGGGGAGATAAAAGTGAGAGAAGAAAAGTTATTACTTACTGTGCATTGCCCAGAGTGTGGGCAGCTACATAGAGATCCAGAGTGTTTTTATCTTGATGAAGTAAAGCTAGCTGATTTACAGGTTAAATGCCCTATTAGAGGACGGAGTTTTCCGTTTAAGAGTTTGAGCCCAGCGCAGATTAATCAAAACCTTCTGAGAGAGCGGGAGGCGGTGTAGGATGAAGCGGATATCAATACTGGTATCAATTTCACTACTATTCTTATTCTTAGCCCTAGTAGTCCCAGGGATCGCTAGCAACTATCAGATACCAGATACATATGTAATTCATGCTGTGGTGCCTGAGGACAAGCTTTGGGATCTAGCTAAATACCATATGCCTGACGTAGAGCGTAGAGCTGCTATTGATGCCATAAAAAAGGCTAATGGAATGCCGGTAGGTTATGTGATAAAGACTGGAGATATCATTAATATTCCATCTATACACGGAAGCCTGAGTGAGGGAATAGGCCCTGAATATGACAGTGAGGAAAATGCTCATGAGGCAGAGCTAGCATTTGAAGAAGTGTTGCCAGTTGCCAGGGAAGAGCAGATGAGATTAGAGCGAATTAAGCCCCTTACTGTAAGCCGCAACAAGGTAAGATACACTGAGCTTACTATGGAAGCTACTGCTTATAGCAACCACTTCAAAAGCACAGGTAAGACTCCAGATCATCCTGCATACGGGATAACGAAAACTGGTTTGCCAACCGATAGCGGAGTAATTGCTGCTGATCCTAATGTCATACCTTTAGGAACAGTGGTATGGGTAGAGGGCTATGGATATGCAGTAACCTTAGATATTGGTGGTGTTATAAAAGGTAATATTATAGACGCTTGGTTTGCTACCGAGGAAGAAGCATTGGACTGGGGCAGGAGAAAGGTAAGAGTAAGGGTTTTTGAGTAGACAGAATTGGGGGAAGCCGGCTTATGAATTATCTAAAAGAAATTAATGCCTTTATGGATTGGCTCGAAATAAATCCGTTGGAAGCAACTACACAGGCTCTATGGTTTCATATTATGGCCATAAGCAATAAATGTGGTTGGCCAGAGTGGTTTACAGTAGCCAATTTGACGCTACAAGCGAAGATAGGCATTACCGACAAAACTCTTGGTAAGCACAGAAATTTATTAATTCAAAAAGGGAGAATTGATTACAGAAACCAAGGGAAGCAAAAAGCTGGTAAATATAAAATAATACCCTTTAGCGGAAATATTCCGTTAAACCATTCGGTAAACCCTTCGGTAAACTATCCGGTAAACCCTTCGGTAAAGTGTTCGACATTATTTAAACTAAACGAAACTAAACAATTTAAAGAAGAAGTAGAAGAAGCGCAGGCGCAGGTTGTAGCAACTCTAGAAACTGAATTTGGAAGGATGCCGTCTCCAGCGGAAATTGAAAAGCTAGACTATTTTATTTCTCAGGGGATGGACAAGCTTGTTGTCTGTGAGGCAATTAAACGTTCACGTCTAAATGGCGTGTTAAAAGTTAGCTATGCTGAGGGCATTCTAAAGAGCTGGCTTAGTTCTGGTGTAACAGATCTAGCAGCTATACAAAGGCATGATATAGAGATTCAGCAGGCTAAAGAGATAAAAAACAAGATTCGGTCAGCAAACGTTAAGCACAGTAAGACTAACGTTTCTAAGGCATTGACTGATAAATATAAAGATATTTACATGGGGTGAGGAAGTATGAAAATCCACGAGCTTAAGACATGGCCTGAGTATTTTCAACCTGTAGTTGAAGGTCGAAAAACTTTTGAGATAAGACTAGATGACCGTGATTTTAAAGAGGGTGATTATCTATTGCTTAAAGAGTATTACCCCAAAAAAGGATACACCGGTAGAGAAATCTTTGTTCAGGTTGCTTATATTCTTGCTGATACAGATTTTTTGCCGAATATGCATGTTTGTATGGGGATTGTGAGGTGATAGAAATTGCTCAATAAAGTTATATTAATCGGCCGCTTAGGAAATGATCCCGAGCTTAGATATACGCCAAATGGTACAGCGGTAGCCTCTTTTAGTTTAGCAGTAGAACGTCAATACACTAACCAGCAGGGAGAGCGGGGCGTAGATTTTATTGACATAGTGGTATGGCAAAAGTTAGCTGAGCTATGCGCTAACCATTTAGGAAAAGGTCGACTAGTGGCTATTGATGGACGTATTCAAGTTACGCCTTATGAAACGAAGGACGGCCAAAGGCGCCGCAGAGTTGAGGTAGTGGCTGAGACTGTCAAGTTCTTGGATTGGCCGAAGGATAATAAACACCAGAGTCAGCAGGACAGCTCAATAGGTACAGAGGTAGATCCAAGGGAATACGATGACCTGCCATTTTAAAAGGGGTGAGAGGAATGGCTTTTGAAGTCGGTGATGAGGTAAAAATAATTATATATACTGGCAAATCTCAACATAGCCAAAAGAAAAAATCTAAGAGGAAGGCAGGTAGGATTACTGGTGTTTATGATAAGCATGTAAGGATAAACACTGGTAAGTACCACGAGAGTTTTTCTTACGTTGATATTGCGCTGGGGCATGTAAGGATTGAGAAAGAGGCAGCTGTATGACTAGGCTAAGTCTTACACAGGCAAGAGAGTTCGGTATAATACCTAAAAATAAGCAAAAGAATGCAGCTGTTAAAAAGTCGAAGTCAGCAGCCACATGGGACGTAGAGCTGGTACTAAGCGGGGTGGTATTCACCATTCCTGAGAATATGCCCTCTTTAAACGAGTGGAAAAACTGGCATTGGAGTAAACAAGCAGAGTATAAGCAGTTTCTGACTGATGCGCTGTCGATACTAGCTCTTAAAGCGGGTAAGCCGAAATATGAGAAGGCTAAAATCAAGGTGGTGCATTGCTTTAGAGTCAACCGGCGTCGGGATGAGGATAATCTAACACCTAAATTTTTGCTTGATGCGTTAAGATATGCTGGTGTTATAGCAGAAGATCATGCGGAAGTGCTGCAGCTCATGCCTCCAATAATTGAGGTTGATAGTGTAAGATGGAGAACTGAAATTTACATAGTTGAATCTAAGGAGTGAGGTGAATGTCATATAAGCATAAAGGCAGTATTTACATAAGCACCCATGCGTTTGGTCGCTGGCGGACCAGGGTAGATGCCAAAGCTAAGAGGCCTCAAGTGCTGGGAATGATTAAAGGCAGGATAGCTGCAGAGCTCAAAAAAGGGGCTAGAATAAATAAGCGTGGCAGTCTAGAGCTTGAAGTAAGGCCTGGTATATTTGCAGTGTGCTATCCTTCGCAGATGGGAGGCTGGGAGATTGCTACAGTAATAACTCGGGATGAGAGTGAGGCGGGGTAAGTGATATTCAAATGGACATGCGTGCGGTGCAATCAAGACATGAATAGCTGCTATGATTATAAAAACTCTAAAACGGTTAAATGTATAACATGTGGATACGAAATAAGTAATCCATATTTTGATGAAGAAGCAGGGTGAGGTGCTATTAATGCCAGTAAACAGAAAACAACGGTATAAAGATGGTTATTGCCCTACATGTGGCGAGGCGAATAATAGATATCCTAAATATCATTGCTCAAAGTGTTTAGATAAAGAAAACGCGCGAAAAAGAGATTGGGCAAAGCGCAGGGTTCAAGAAGGCAAGTGTTGTCACTGTTCCAATATATTAGACTTAAAAGGTGTGACGTATTGTTCGAGCTGCAGAGACAAGAAAAAAAGAAGTGCTTAAAAAAACAACCCGCCTCTGATCCAGGCGGGAAACCCCTTGGGCTATCACTTAATTCAAGAATAACACAAGAACCAGGGGGTGTGCAAGGTGGAGGAGAGGAAACAACCAGTATGTCCTGTTTGTGAAACTGAATTAGCTTGGCTAAATAAGCAAGAGTTTTGGATCTGCCGAGTATGCAATACCGAGGTGTGGCCCGATAAGAAAAAGTTAGTGGAGATGGAGAAGAAGAGGATAGAAAAAGAGAAGGCTAAAACTGATAGACAGCAGCTTCTTTGGTCAATAGGAAAGGGTGCGGCTACAGAAGTACTTCCATCTGGACCACCAGCACCTGGGAGTGGAAGTAGGACAAAGAGCCGAAAAAAACCAATGAAAAAGGATAAACCTCTAGAACCTTGGAAACTAGCTTGAAAAGTTGACATACTAGAATAATATGGTATAATTGCTTTATAAAGTGCGCTCTGAAACAGGGGCGCTTTTATTTTGCTTTAAAATTAAGAAAAGCACCCGTTTTGGGTGCTTACTTTTTTGCTTACTATTATATTTATAATCTCATCTAGGGGATTAGAGAAATAGCCTCTGCTACTTCTTTTTCTCCCCTAGGTGTTAAAATGGCTTTTTAAAACAATCAAAGTAATGACATAAATCGTAAAGAAAAGAATGTCATCTTTAACCATATAACACCACCTCCCTTCAGAGATGGATATATTTCTTCTATATCTCACACATAAAATCTTTATATAGCTAGTGGTAATAATATCTACAATGTCGGTATTTGTCGGAAATTTATGGAAGGTTAAACCTTTCTTTTTGTTGAATTGGTAGGCAAGAAGGGAGGTGATTATTTATTATGGAAGGGGTAAAAGTGAAAATTTTTTCGCGCCATTCTGCAGAGGGTGTAGAAAATGAGGTTAATGATTTTTTAGAAAACGTTCAAGAGGTAATAGATATAAAGTTTAGTGTAGCTTTAGCAACTGATTCAGATAGTAAACAGCCTGATGCAAAGCACGCTGTTCTTATCATTTATAAATAATTATACAAAGGGCCTTTAGGCTCTTTTTCTTTTGCCTAAAATATAAAAGACTACAATTAGTAGTCTTTTATATTTATATTTTTTTATTTTATTAATTTATGGAGGTTAGGACCGGGCTATTTTATAAGCCCAGGATCCCCCTCCTCGAATTTGACATTACTTAAATAATAAATTATATAAAATTATCAAACCGAGGAAGTTGGTCAGATTGAACACTAGCAGAAGAAAAATAAGTATCAGCTGCATTTGACTCACTTCCTTATTCAATTATTAAATTACCAATAATAGTTTACCAAGAAAATTCAACGAATGATACAGGAAACAAAATCCAGCAAAACAAACTTAACCCCGGAGGTGGGTGACATGTAATGGCTTCATCAATACATAAGAAAGCTGAAAAAGATTATCTTAAGGGATTGAAATATAAGGAACTGGCTGAAAAGTATAACGTTTCCCTCAATACAATCAAGTCATGGAAACAAAGATACAGCTGGAGTAGAAAAGGTGTGCACACAAAAGAAAAAGTATGCATACAAAAGACTGGAGCTCCCAAGGGTAATAAAAATGCGCTTGGAAATAAAGGTGGAGCCGCACCCAGGGGCAACAAAAACGCCGAAACCCACGGGTTTTTCTCCCGTATCTTTCCTGATGATCCTGAGACCATGGCAATAATTAATGAGATTGGCATTAAGAGCCCTTTAGATATTCTTTGGGAAAACATAGTCATTCAATATACAGCGATAGCCAGGGCCCAACGAGTTATGTTTGTACAAAGCAAGGAAGAAATGATTAAAGAACTCAAAAAGTTTAAAAGTGAACGTGATGTAAATCCGCGCCATGACACAGAAAATCGAGAAAGTGAGCCTTTTGAAGAAACCTTCCGGGAAGAAGAATATGAATTCCAATTTGCATGGGATAGGCAGGCGACATTTCTCAATGCTCAGGCTAGGGCAGTTGCTACACTTATGACAACCATAGAAAAATATCAAAAGATGCTGCCGAAAACACTAGAGTATGAAGAGCAACAACTTAAGGTTCAAAAACTTAAAGCTGAAATAGCCAAGATAACTGACGATGAAGACTCAATTGAAGATGATGGTTTCTTAGAAGCATTAGAAGGTAAAGTTAGTGAGGTTTGGGACGATGCTGAAGAAAATTAAACAAGCAATTTTCAAGTTCAAACCTTTCTCAGTGAAACAATTAAAAATTCTAACTTGGTGGTTATCCAGCTCCAAGGTAAAGAACAAAGAGGGAATTATAGCTGACGGTGCTATCCGTAGTGGTAAAACTCTATCCATGTCACTATCTTATGTTATGTGGGCTATGGAATGTTTTGACCAACAAAACTTTGGCATGTGCGGCAAGACTATTGGTTCATTTAGAAGAAATGTACTCTTTTGGCTTAAGCTAATGTTAAAAGTAAGAGGCTATAGAGTCAAAGACAATAGAGCAGATAACTTAGTTATTATCACTAAAAAAGGCAAAACAAATTATTTTTACATTTTTGGTGGCAAGGATGAGAGATCCCAAGACCTTATTCAAGGTATAACATTAGCCGGTGTATTTTTTGATGAAGTAGCCTTGATGCCCGAATCATTCGTTAATCAAGCTACAGGACGTTGCTCTGTAGATGGCTCAAATTATTGGTTTAACTGCAACCCCCAAGGTCCATATCATTGGTTTAAATTGGAATGGATTGATAAAGCAAAAGAAAAAGGGCTGCTGTATCTCCATTTCACTATGGATGATAACCTGAGTTTAACAGAGCGGGTAAAAGAACGGTATCGCAAAATGTATTCCGGAGTGTTCTTTAAGCGTTATATCCTAGGCCTTTGGGTGCTGGCCCAGGGAATTATATACGACATGTTCGACGAGACCAAGCACAAGGTACCTTCAGTAGATAGAAAATATACTGAATACTATGTGTCCTGTGACTACGGCACACAAAACCCTGCAGCATTTGGTCTGTGGGGCTTTTTTATGGGCAAGTGGTATAAGGTTAAAGAATACCACTATGAGGGCCGCAAAGAGTCAAAGCAAAAGACTGACGCTGAGTATTCGGCTGATTTAAAAAAGTTTGTTGGTGAACTCAAAATTAAGGGCGTCATCGTGGATCCGTCAGCAGCCAGCTTTATTGCCCAGCTGCGGAAAGATAACTTCAGGGTAATTAAGGCTAAGAATGAGGTGCTAGATGGCATCAGAAACGTGTCAACAGCTCTGATTGAGGAGAAAATCCTTTATAATGACTGCTGCACCGAAACATTCCGTGAGTACTCATCTTATATTTGGGATGAAAAAGCAGCTGAAAGAGGCGAGGATAAGCCGGTTAAGCAGAATGACCACCATATGGACAGTGACCGTTACTTTGTTAATACGGTAATCTATGGAACTAAGCAGCTAAAAGCTGTTCAATCATTATATTAGCTCGGGGAGGTGAAGTAAGTTTGAAGACTACTGAAACAGCATTAATATACTTAAAGCAGACGAATGGTCAAGTAACTAGCAAAATTTTAAAAGACCTTATTAACGAGCATAGCCACAAGAGGGGCAAAATGATGAAACTTTATGAGAGATACAAGGCCAGTAAAGATGGTGTGCCAATATTCTCTCGAGAGTTTGAGGATGAGAATAAGGTCAACAATAAGCTAAACAATGATTTCTTTTCCGAGGTTATTGATACTAAGATTGGCTATTTCGCTGGCAAGGCTATTGCTTATCAGCTGGACAACACCATCTATAAGAGCCCAGAGGGAGAGTTGAACAAGGACCGTTATAATAAAGACCTTAATCATATTAGTGACTTTAACATTCGAAATAATGTTGAAGACCTAGATGCTGAAACTGCTAAATTGGCTGCTATTTGTGGCTATGGTGCCCGCCTTCTGTATATAGACAAAGAGGGCAAAGAGCGAGTAATGGATATACCTCCTTGGGAGGCTATTTTTGTTTCTGACAGAAGTATAGACGAACCACAATATGCGCTTAGATATTACATTATCACTGTTAATGAAAAAGAACGAATAAGGGTTGAGTGGTACGATAACCAATATGTGACTTTCTATATCCAGGATGATAAAGGCGAATATGTCTTAGATGATACTGAGCCAGCTAAAGAGCACTTATTTTCTGATGTTCCTCTGATCGCATTCATAAACAACAAAGAGATGCAGGGGGACTGTGAGAAAGTCTTAAGTTTAGTTGACAGTTACGATAAGACTCTTTCGGATGTCAACTCAGAGTTAGAGCAGTTCAGGTTAGCTTACATGGCTTTCTATGGCGTGGAACCTGATGAAGAGGTGATTGTAAGAGCGAAAAAGACCGGTGCTTTTGGCCTAGGTAGTAAAGAGGATACTGGAATTGAGTTTATTACCAAAGACCTCAATGACACTATTATTGAAAACCACCTTAACCGGTTAGAAGATAATATTCTTCGGTTTGCCAAGTCAGTGAACTTCTCTGATGAGAGTTTCGCAGGCAACCTATCAGGGGTAGCACTGAAGTATAAACTATTTAACCTTGAGTCTAAATGTATTACAGCAGAGCGAAAGATGACAGCTGCACTCAGGCGGCAATATAAGCTACTTACCGAGGTCTGGAAGAAGAAAGGCATTGAAATTGACTACACATATATATACTTTGCCTTCAAGCGTAATTTCCCACTTAACCTACTGGATGAGGCACAGACCACCGGTGGATTCAAGGGTCTGATAAGTGAAAAGACAAGACTTGGGCTATTATCCTTTGTGGATGATGTAGACTTCGAGCTAGAGCAGATGCGTCAGGAGCAGGAAGAGAATATAGATCTCGATATTATTGAGGATGATGAGGATGGTACCGGCAGCCAGGGCGGTGATGATGCTTGAGCTTAGATGAGAACATGGAACAAGCCAATTCTGTTATAGGTAAGCTAACTGAAGAAGTAGCTAAAGAGATTGTCCAGGCATATGCTAGGTCATTAAAAAAAATCAGAGCTGAGCTAGCTGTTATTTATGCTAAATATGGTATTGATAGCAAAATTACCTGGTCAGAAATGCAGAAATATAACCGAATGGCTAACCTCGAAAAGCAAGTTATTGCAGAGTTAAAGACCCTAACCGGCAAAAATGCGCAGTCATTGAAAAAAGGGTTGGCAGGTATTTATGAAGAAAGTTTCTATCGTACGGCTTTTTCCCTCGAGTCTGCAGTTCAAACAAAACTTGCTTATGGCCTAATTAACCCTAAAGTCATTCAGGCAAGTATCCAGAACCCCATTAGTGGGCTAACACTAAATGAGAGACTGGCCAAGAATCGCAATGATATCATTATCAGGATCCGACAGGAACTTACCCAGGGATTGATTCAGGGTGAGAGTTATCAGCGCATGGCTAAGCGGTTTAAGGATGCGTTGGAAAATGATGCGGTAAAAGCTGTTAGGGTGGCTAAGACCGAAGGTCATAGAGTGCAACAGGAAGGGTTAGCACAGTCCCTTGAGCATGCAGAAAATCAAGGGTTAAGAACCCGCAAAAGATGGGTTTCTACGTTGGATAGCAAGACTCGAGACTCTCATCAGGCTCTTGATGGTAAAGCAGCAGACAAAGACGGCTACTTTAGGATCCGTGGAAGAGCTGCTCAATATCCAGGTGGCTTTGGTGTAGCTGAAGAAGATATTAACTGTCGCTGCACTATCCGCATAGAGATAGTTGGTTTTGAGACGACTACCAGAAGGGTCCGAGGCGAAGGGGTTATACCGTACACGACCTATAATGAGTGGAAGAAGAACCGGATCAGCGCGGCATAAGATAGGGTGATGCCTATATCCCGTAAGAAAACCAGGAACCTTGAAGATAAAAGAAAACAGCATAAGTCCAGAGAGCATCTTGATAAGCTCAGCAAAGAGCATGAAATTAAGGCTAGCTTAACCTTGGAGCTTCATGGGTTATTTTTGCCCAGGGAATGTTTAGAGCTAGTTGCAAGGCTTTATAATTTCCCTGGACAGAGTAGCAGGGCAAAAGAGTTTATCAGATTTGAATTAAAACGAATACTAGGTAATGATTATGACATTACAGGATTTTTAAACAATCCAAACTACAAGCACTCCAAATAAGGGGTGCTTTTTGTATTGCCAATATGCACTCTCAGGCTAGGACTGCAGAGGGCAAAAACTAGGAGGATATTATGTCGTTAGAACAATTAAGGCAACTCATTGAACAAAACAAGGATAATCAGGAAGTGCAAAACTACCTCAGAGGGTTAAATCCTTTGACACTTGAGGGAGTACAAAAATATTTTGAGAACAATGAAGACGGCAAGAAATGGTTGCAATCTCACACTGACAGTAAGGTTACTAAGGGAATCGAAACATGGAAGGAAAAATCTCTGCCAACTGTGCTAGAAGATGAAATTAAGAAGCGATTCCCAGGGGAAACCGAGGAGCAAAAGAGACTTAGGGTTATTGAGCAGGAACTGGCTGCTGAGAAGTCGGCTAGGGTGAAAGCTGAGCTTAAGAGTGCTGCTAAGGATATAGCAACTGCAAAGGGGTTACCAGGAATGTTGGTTGATTACTTTGTTGGAGCTGATGATGCTACTACTCAGCAGAACCTTAGTGTGCTTGAAACAGTTTGGAAGCAAGAACTCCATAAAGCAGTCGAGGAAAAATTCAAAAATAATGGCCGAGACCCTCACAACAATAGCAACAATAATTTCTCTGGAACTAACCCATGGAAAAAAGAAAGCTTTAACTTAACCATGCAAGCCAAAATCCTCAAGGAGGATCCAGAGCTTGCAAAAACTTTACAGGCACAAGCCTAAATAAAAATGGAGGATGATTAATTATGCCTATTACTAGAATTGCTGATGTAATTCAGCCAGAGGTGTTTAACCCTTATGTTATACAACGGACTATGGAACTGTCTGCACTGATTCAGTCCGGTATCGTGCAGAATAATGAAGAGTTTGACAGCTTGGCAAGTGGACCTAATCTAACTGCAAACTTGCCATATTGGGAAGATTTAACCGGTGACTCTGAGGTAATGAAAGATGATGGAGCTCTTACTCCTGGAAAGATTGGCTCCAACAAAGACGTTGCAAGAAAGCAAGGTAGAGCAAGAGCCTGGGGAGCCAATGGACTATCTGCATTACTTTCTGGAGATGATCCAATGGGTGCAATTGCAAATCTTGTGGCAGCTTATTGGTCTAGAGATATACAGAAGGTGTTACTTAACACCCTGAGTGGTATTTTTGCAGCTGCATCTATGGCAAACGACAAAGTTCATGATATCTCTGGGGAAGTTGGCGACGCAGCATTGATTAGTGGAGAGTCTTTTATTGACGCAAATCAGAAAATGGGTGATGCCAAAGAGTTGTTGACAGGTGTAATGATGCACTCTGCTGTGGAGGCTTATCTTGCTAAAAGGCAGCTAATTGAATATGTGCAAGAGGCTGGGCAGTCTACTAGAGTCCCATTTTTCATGAATAAGAGGGTTATTGTAGATGATAGCACCCCATATGATACTGGAACTAAAGTAGGTACTGCTTATCTTTTTGGAAATGGTGCTATTGCGTTGGGCAACGGCTCTCATCCTAGAATTATTGAAACTGAAGTAGACAGAGATTCACTATCCTCTTCTGGCGAAGATTTCTTGATCAACAGAAAAATCTTTATCATGCATCCAAGAGGAATCAAATGGACAGATGCTAATGTTGCCGATGTATTCCCAACTAACACTGAGCTGGCTACCGGAACAAACTGGGAAAGAGTCTATGAGCCTAAAGCAGTAAGAATAGTAAAGTTTAACTTCCAGATTGCTTAATCAGGGGGGCTTTGCGCCCTCCTAAATCTTTATAACGAGGTGAAATATTATGGGCCTAGCAGGATTTAATAGGCGTAGAAGAGAGCTAGCAGCTAAGCAAGCTGAGGCTGATAAAGCACATTCGGAGCAGGAAAAGCAGGAATCTGGACAAAAGGCTGAGAGGAAACAGAAAGCCAGGTGATAGGATATGGTTATAACCACATTAGAACAGGTAAAAGCAGTGTTACAGATAGAGAATGAGGACAGTGATGTAGCTATTCAAACACTCATTCCAGCGGTAGAGAGTTATATCATTGCCGAGTGCAAGAGAAACTTTGAAGATGGTTTTCCTGAAGCTTTAAAGCTGGCAGCCATCAAAATTATTGGGCACACCTTAGACAACTCTGGCATTAAATCATCTGCATTCAAGCTAGATATTCCACCTGATGCCTTGAAGATGATAAAGCCATATCGTAGGGTGAAGTTTATATGAGCAACTTCATTAGCTATAAGAAAGACGTGCTTAAACAGCTAACCGTTAAAGAAGTAGCCGGTCTAAATGCAATTGGGGCCTTCGTAAATGGTGAGACTGTGTTAAGAGCCCCTGTTGACACTGGGAATCTAAGAAGTAGTTACTCATACAAGGTTAATCCAGCTGATAAAAGCGTAACCATTGGGACTCCTGTCGAGTATGCTCCTCCGGTGGAAAAGGGGACCTCTAAACAAAAAGCACAGCCACACCTGACGCCTGCAGTTGAAAATAATTTATCGACTATCAAGGATCTAGCTGCCGAGGTGATGAAACGTGAATGACCTCATTGATTATGTTAAGGGAATAGTTGAATCAGTTATAGGTCGGGTTTATTTTGAGCACGAAACCAACAATAATAGGTATCCTTATGCTAAAGTTAATTTTCCATCGTCAAATGATGATGAGTTAAGAGAAGATTTTTTTCTTGAAATTGATATCTTTGACAACATACTTAAGCAGGATACCACTAGAATAGAGCAGCTGGTCAATGAAGTGGATAAGCAACTTAATAGACTTAAGTATCTGTCCAGGGATAAGAAGTTCCAGGTGTCTATCTACCGCATCAATCGGCTTATGATTCCTGACCCTGATCCAAAGGTTAGGCACCGGCAGCTTAGATATCAATGCAAGACCTATTTTTTAAGTTAGGAGGGAAATAAATTGCCTAAAAACCTTACAGTTGAGCAAATTGAAAATATAGTTATTGATACTGGTGTGGTGTATATCAATTACGGTGAATTGGATGAAAGAATGCTAGCACCCACCCGGGGCGGCAATAATTTTGTAGTAGAGCAAGAAATAAAGATTATCGAGCGTGACGGAGCTCGAGGGAAAGAGAAGGGACTTAGAAGGGTAATCAGAGAAGATGCAACTCTTACTGTAAACTTAATGGATTTATCACAAGAAAACATTAAGCTTGCACTGGCCGGGGCAGTAATGGATCCAACTACAAAGGCCATTACTAATGGTAATGGCGAAATACCTGATACTGACTACTTAAAAAACATTACTTTGCTTGGCGAGACTCTTTCTGGTGAGTACAAAGTTATTACTCTCTATAATGCTTTATCTGACAATGGGCTAAGTATTAACATGACTGACAAAAATGAAAGTGTTGTCCAGTTACAATTTGCTGCCCATTATGATCCGGCCAATTTAACACAGAATATCTATAAGATTGAGCAGCTTGAAACGTTGTCAGCATAAGGAGGGGCCTAATAAGCCTCTCCTTAGACTTTTTATTAGGAGGAGTTAGCAATGAGCGAGAAAAAAATGCGTAAGCTTCTTAACATGGATATATTCAGACTGTCGAGAATTATTAAAAAGACAGGAATTAAGGATGATATCAAAAAAATTGTTAAATCTTATGAC
>JAWSUQ010000014.1:10152-16689 GCA_033549265.1 Bacillota bacterium | reverse complement strand
GCTACAATTTCATTGCCATATAATAATATATCTATGTCGATAGTTCTTGGCCCCCACCGAACTGTACGTTTCCGATCTAGCAGCTCTTCAATCTGATTAACTGCTTGTAGCAGTTCCCGGGGTGTAAGGCTGGTATCTATTTCAGCCACTGTATTTATAAATGAATCTTGTTCGATAAAGCCTACTGGTTTAGTTCTATAAAAGGATGCCGTCCTAATTAGCTTAATATCCCTGTGCTCCTCAATCAAATGTAATGCTTTTATCATAAACCCTTGTTTGTCTCCCATATTGCTGCCCAAGCCTAAATATGCTTTTGTCATCACTGTTTTTCCCTTATAATTTCTACCGCAACCTTGTCGAATATTCCAGGAATAGGTGCTTCAGGTTTGTTTACTCTTACCAAGCACCAGCTTACATTAGGAAATGACAAAATTTTTGCTGCTATTTTTTCTGCACAGGTTTCAATAAGGTCATACTTTTCATTTTCCATGATATGTTTAATGTCTGAATAGACAAGGGCATAGTTTACAGTATACTGCAGGTTGTCAGTATCACCTGCTTTTTTTAAGCTGCTGCCAATTTCAACGTCAACAGAAAACTTCTGGCCAAGTTTTTTTTCTTCTTCCAGCACTCCATGGTATCCATAGAACTGAAGTTTTTTCATAATAATTTTATCCATTAATTATTACCACCTTATCATCTATCTTCGCACCATAGCGTCGGTCATTTTGATCACCCGGGCCATTTCTTTAATGTCGTGGACTCTCACAATATCTGAACCTTTAGCTATACCATAGGTAACAGTAGCGGCTGTTCCCTCTACTCGTTCATTAACGGGAAGGTTTAGTGTATTGCCGATGATAGATTTTCTAGAGGTCCCTAGTAGAATTGGTTTACCTAAGCTTTTTAATTCATCTAGTCGATGCATTACCTCAAGATTTTGTTCATAATTTTTACCGAAACCAATACCCGGATCAATAATTATATTGTCTTCCTTTACTCCTGCTGTTAAAGAAATATTAATGCTCTCCCTTAGACTGCTACAAATATCTCCCATCAAATCCTTATATTCGGTACCCTGTTGATTATGCATTATGATAAAGGGAACTTGATATTCTGCTACTACCGCCGCAATTTCCGGTTCTTGTTTAGCACCCCAGACATCATTTATTATATGGGCCCCAGCAGCTAGGCACTGCCTTGCTACTTCCGCTTTATAAGTATCCACCGATATTGGCACAGGAATCTCCTTTGCTAAAGCCCCAATTATCGGTAGTATCCGCTTAAGCTCCTCTTCTAAACTGACCGGAGCAGCAGTTGGCCTAGTGGATTCTGCTCCAATATCAATAATATCCGCCCCATCCTTTACCATTTGCCAAGCATGTTCTACCGCTTTCTTTATATTATCAAATTTGCCTCCATCGGAGAAAGAGTCTGGTGTTACGTTTAATATTCCCATCAGCAAAGTTTTTTTACCTAGCTCAATCTGTTTGTTGCCGCAGGTTAATATCCTTCCGTAGCTTGGCTTCAAATTGGTCAAAACCTCTTTAATTTCCTCCGCCACCTTTTTAAGCCCAAAATGCTGCATTTTAAGTTTGATGCATAGCTGATTTAGCTGTTTTTCCGTTCCCATTAGAATCACATCTGTGGTGGGAACAGAAAAGTCTACAACCCCTCTAGCAACTGCTGCCTCCCCACCTCGAGATAATATTTCTTGTTTTAAAATCCCTGCGGCTTTTACCGAAATATTTTCCAGCTTTAAAATTCGATGGAGGCTTTTAGCTGCCATGAGCTTGGCTCCCTGCTCGTCAGCCCCAATTTTTTTTAGTTCCGCTACTGCTTTATCCCAGCTATTGATATTGACGATTCTAATATTTGCTTTGTTCACCTTGTCACCCCATTAATAAATAATGCCTTTGCCTTTGCCAGGCATCTTATCCAATTTATAACAATCTAATTTCACCTGACATTGATTGCATTGTCTAGCAATATCATCGGCCCTACTTATAATTTTTCCTAAAAAGCTTTCTGCATAGGCGCCTCTATGTTCTCTAATAGCTGTTACTATCAGTTTAATTTCATCATCAGTAAAATTTGCCTGTTTAAGTAAAGGAACTGCCAATCGTCCACTAGCAGCAGCATGATCCTCACCTGTCTCATACTGAACCCATCTGCCTATGTCATGAAGAAAGCCTGTTGCGTAAGTTAATTCCTTAATTATGCTATTTGATAAATACTGTAGCTCTCCTTTATTCTCTGCCTCTAAAACGATAATATAGGAAATGCGACATACTGCTAAAAAATGCTCCCAATCATGGCAGCAGAATACTCTTGTTTTTTCATAATCCTTTATTTTTGCTAGATAATGCTTATATTCCTTTGATTCAATAATAGCATTGATACGCTCCATGGAACTACTCCTCAGTAAAAATAACCCCTAGGAGCTGATCCTAGGGGTTAGCATTTTTAGAACAATCCAGTAATTACTCCATTTTCATCGATATCAATTACGTTTGCAGCAGGTACCTTAGGTAGTCCTGGCATAGTCATAATTGCACCAGTAATAGCTACTAGGAACCCTGCACCAGCAGATAATCTTACTTCTCTAACAGTAATGTCAAAGTTAGTAGGTCTTCCCATCTTTGTCATATCATCTGAGAAGGAGTACTGAGTCTTAGCCATACATACTGGCAGGTTGCCATATCCTTGCTCTACAAACTTAGCAATTTGCTTTTCAGCATCTGCCGTAAAGTTAGCTTTATTTGCTCCGTAAATTTCTTGAGCAATTTTATTCATTTTTTCTTGTGGAGTTGTATCTAACTCATATAAGAACTTGAAGTTAGCTGGCTTATTTTCAATAGTCTTAACAACTTTGTGAGCTAAGTCCTCGCCGCCTTCTCCACCTTTTGTAAATACTTCTGATAAAGATACTTCTACCCCTAGTTCTTCACAACGCTTATAAACAAAATCGATTTCAGCTTGCGTATCAGCAGGGAATCTGTTGATAGCTACTACTGCTGGTACGCCAAATTTGTTAACATTTTCAATGTGCTTTTCAAGGTTGGCAAAGCCTTTAGCAAGAGCATCAACATTTTCGCCAGCAAGCTCTGTCTTAGGTACTCCACCGTGCATCTTAAGAGCTCTAATTGTAGCAACGATAACTACTGCATCTGGAGATAATCCAGCATAACGGCACTTTAAGTTCAAGAATTTCTCAGCACCTAGGTCAGCACCGAATCCAGCTTCAGTTACTGCATAGTCACCTAGCTTAAGAGCTAATTGAGTAGCCATTACAGTATTGCAACCATGAGCAATATTAGCAAAAGGTCCACCGTGAACGAAAGCTGGTGTATTTTCTAATGTTTGAACTAGATTTGGCTTAATAGCATCCTTCATTAATAATGCCATTGAACCATGGGCCTTTAGATCAGCAGCTGTTACAGGCTTACCATCATATGTATAAGCAACTACGATCTTTGCGAATCTAGCTTTTAAGTCTTCTAGGTCTGAAGCTAAGCAAAGGATAGCCATTACTTCTGATGCTACAGTAATATCAAAGCCAGATTCTCTAGGCACTCCATTAGCTTTGCCGCCTAAGCCTACTATAATGTTTCTCAATGCTCTTTCGTTAAGGTCAAGAACACGACGTAACACAACTTGTCTTGGATCGATATTCAAGTCATTTCCTTGCTGAAGATGGTTGTCCAATAATGCTGCTAACAAGTTATGAGCTGTCGTAATAGCATGGAAGTCACCGGTAAAATGAAGGTTAATATCTTCCATTGGTACTACCTGTGAATATCCACCACCAGCAGCTCCACCTTTCACACCAAAGCTTGGCCCTAAGGATGGCTCTCTTAAAGCAATTACAGTTTTCTTACCAATACGATTAAGTGCCTGTCCTAACCCTACAGTAGTTGTTGTCTTACCTTCACCAGCAGGTGTAGGGCTGATAGCTGTAACTAAAACTAGCTTTCCATCTTGTTGATCCTTTAGGCGATCCCATGTCTTCAAAGAAATTTTAGCCTTATACTTACCGTATAACTCTACTTCATCCTCTGGAATTCCTAATTGGGTCGCGATGTCCATAACAGGCTTCATTTGTGCCTCTTGGGCGATTTGAATATCCGTCTTCACATTAACCACTCCTCTTCCTAATAATTAGTATTATTGTTCAAAGGGTTGCTAGCCCTATGAAAGGCACTAAAACAACACACTCCATATTATTATTCTACTAGCCACGGGAAAATCCTGCTAAAAAACAAGTAAAATATTGCTATTAACCTGCATTTTATGTTTTTTACTCTTTAAAAACAGATAATTTAAATTCGTTTGCTTTCCTAACCAATACATTAGTAGCTCGTTCTAGCAAAGTTTTTTCTTTTAGAGATACTATTAACAAAATTCCTTTTTCATTTTCTTGAACCTCAACGTTAATATGTGTAGCCAAGTGCCTATCCTTTTGCAACTCTTTTCTGATGATGTAACCAAACCTCAAATTATCTGTCTTTAAAAAAAAATTCTGAATAAAGTTATTTTGCCAGAATAGAATAACAATCTTAACTTTATCGTCTACCAGACTTGTACTTCCCTCAATACAATAAACTGGGAGTTCATTCATTAGGATTTTCTTTTTTATCTCTTGATATGCATCAACTGAAATTTTTCCTTCAAATGGATAGTCGAGCCCATAAACAGCTGTGTCAATCCTACTAGTAATAGTCTGAGCCAGCTTTTTTAGAGGTATTTCCTGCCGTTGTGTTTCCACTCCAATCCATATCCATCCTTTATCCTTATGCTCTATAGCAGCAATACCTTCTATTAGCACTTCAAATAAGTCTTCTTTAGAAACTGCAACAGTTACAATATCACTAGAGCATTCCTCCAGCTCTAGCTGATTAAATTCAGCAAATTTTTTTCTCAGGCTAAGCTTATTTTCTGTGTTGTCTCCGTTGTCTACCCACCAATAGCACTTAATTTTCATTTTCACCAACTCCAATTACAAATTAAATGAAGCTATTGTAATTTTTATGTAGTTGTAATGAGAATTAGTACTAAGCTGATATGAAGATTAAGTAACAAGTATTCCTTCCTTATTTAACTCGGCTTTAATTTGCTGCAGCATCTCCATGCTGTCCACCTCAACTGTATGAATATGCACTCCATTAGTTAAAGTAGACAGTGGCTTAGCATCACTTTCCTCAAGACTCTTAACAAAATTCTCAACTTCCTTCAAAGTCTTTATCATCAATAAGCCCTGAAGTTCTCCATAAAGGGGATGCTCTACTGTAACATCTATAATTTTTCCACCATGGGCCACTATTATCTCTAATTCTCTTTTTAAACCATTTGCGTCGTGCTGACAAGCAATAGTAGCTCGAGTACTACCTTTTAGCTTTTCTGCCAGGATGTACCCTTGAGGAGTTGCTAATATATCAATACCTTTTGCCCTGAGCAAGGCTACATCCTGCACTATTATTTGACGGCTTACGTTTAATAACGTGGCTAGTTCTCCGCCAGTTACAGCCTCTTTGCTGTCAGTCAACCTTCCTATTATTTTTTTTCTCCGCTCCTCAGCTTGCAATTAGTTCACCCCTCAAGCTTAGACAAGCATTTTTCCAGAAACTTATCCCCATTTATCATAAATCGCTGGTGAATACCACTGCCAATTTTCTCCCTATCATCAAAGGCCTCAATCTCAAAGGTTAACTTTCTTCCATCTATGTTGATTAGTTTAGCCTCAGCCTTTACTTTCATGCCTACTGGAGTGGCAGCCATATGTAATATCTCAAGGCTAGTACCTACCGTATCCATCTGATATTCTAATTTACCCTCTAAGGCTGCTACAGCTGCACCTTCCATAAGCGCTACCATGCAAGGAGTAGCATAAACCTTTAACTTGCCGCTGCCTACTGCTAAAGCAGTCTTTTCACCTGTTACCAATTCCTCTTTATTTCCAATAATGCCTACAGCTAGCTGGTCTCCCACTGGCCTAACCTCCTTATTCTTCAAATAATTTCTTAATAAAAGCACACCTGTCTGATAGGTGTGCTTTAAATTAAAGTTTATTCATATATGAGATTTTCCACTGGTAAGCTGTAATCTATTAGCTCTCCTTCGTTAAAGAAAATGCTAATTTCTCTTTCAGCACTTTCTACGGAGTCAGATCCATGAATAACATTGCGTCCTATTTCCATAGCGTAATCAGCTCTAATAGTGCCGGGTGTAGCTTCTACAGGATTAGTGGCTCCCATCATACCTCGGGCTACCTTCACAACGTTTTTACCCTCTAACACCATCGCAACCACAGGACCAGAGGTAATGTAATCTACTAAAGGACCAAAAAATGGTTTTCCTTTATGCTCTCCATAGTGTGTTTCCGCTAGTTCTCGTGTAATTTGCATCAACTTTAACCCGACTATTTTAATGCCTCTTTTTTCAAATCGCGACAGGATATCTCCTGCCAAACCTCTCTTAACACCATCGGGCTTTACCATTACATATGTTCTCTCCATCGTTACTCCAACCTCCTGAATA
>JAWSUQ010000014.1:496-10142 GCA_033549265.1 Bacillota bacterium | reverse complement strand
CGGGCTGAACCTGGCGGTCTAGAAAAAGTAATCCTAATTCCATCATCTGTAGGTTTGTCATCTTTTTTTTCTAGTTCGCTATCTGCTTCTGGTGCTATGTCTTGAACTGCATTTTCTAGTACTTCTTTATCTTGTCCTTTTTCCTTTACGGCTTCAGGTCCATCCATTAGTTCAATAAATTCATTAGCTTCTAGTGTTTCATTTTCCATTAAGGCCTTAGCTATAAGGTGCAATTTGTCCATATTATCCTGTAATAGCTTTTTGGCACTGCCATAGCTTTGATCCATTATTCTTCTAGCTTCTTTATCAATTGAAAAGGCTACTGCCTCACTATAATTTCTATCCCTAGAGATATCCTTTCCTAAGAATACCTCTCCCTGTTTATGACCAAAAGTCAACGGACCTAACTCATCAGACATCCCGAATTCAGTTATCATACGCCTTACTAAACCAGTTGCCCTCTCCAGGTCGTTTTGGGCACCAGTGCTAATTTCCTTTAGCACCAAATCTTCGGCTACTCGCCCGCCTAGCAGCATCGCTACCTGATCTAATAGCTGGGATTTTGTCATATAATTTCGATCCTCCCGAGGCAACAACAGCGTATAACCTCCAGCTCTCCCCCTAGGAATGATAGAAACCTTATGAACCGGATCAGTATGAACTAATAAATGGCCCACCACAGCATGGCCAGCTTCATGATAGGAGACAAGCTTTTTCTCAAATTCACTAATAACTCTTGATTTTTTCTCAGGACCAGCAATAACTCGTTCAATAGAGTCCTCTAGCTCTTCCATAGAGATATTTTTCTTATTCCTTCTGGCAGCTAACAGAGCAGCTTCATTGACCAAATTGGCTAAATCAGCTCCTGTAAAACCTGGCGTTCTTCTTGCTAGGACCTCCAGGTCCACTTCACCAGCTAATTTTTTCCCTTTAACATGGACCTTTAAAATCTCTTTTCTGCCTTCTACATCAGGCTGAGGAACAACAATCTGCCTGTCAAAACGCCCAGGCCTTAATAGAGCGGGGTCTAAAATATCTGGTCTATTGGTGGCAGCAACAATAATAATGCCTTCGTTTGCTGCAAATCCGTCCATTTCTACCAGCAGCTGATTTAAGGTCTGCTCTCTCTCATCATGACCGCCACCTAATCCAGCCCCTCTTTGACGTCCCACCGCATCGATTTCATCAATAAACACGATACATGGCGCGCTTTTCTTTGCTTGCTCGAATAGGTCTCTCACTCTAGAGGCACCAACCCCAACAAACATCTCCACAAAGTCAGAGCCACTAATGCTAAAAAACGGTACCCCCGCCTCTCCAGCAACAGCCCTGGCCAGAAGAGTTTTACCTGTTCCAGGGGGGCCAAAAAGCAATACCCCTTTAGGAATTCTCGCTCCTAGATCATTAAACTTCTTGGGGTTCTTTAAAAACTCTACTACCTCTTCAAGTTCTTCTTTTACCTCGTCGGCTCCAGCCACGTCATGAAAGGTAACCTTCTTCTTTTCATCAGTATGTAGCTTTGCCCGACTTTTGCCAAATTGCATTACCCGATTTCCTCCACCTTGACTTTGCTGCATCAGGAAGAAGAATAACGCCAGCAACAATAAGATAGGCAAAAAGGAAGACAGTACCCCTACCCACCAAGGTGGTGGCTTAACACCACGGGCTGTTATTTCTACATTATTAGCAGTTAAGAATTGTCTAAAGTTTTCTCCGCCTTCTTTAAAGCCTTCCAGCCCAAAGAAAGTTTCGTCGTGGGTTACACCCTCAATTTGGTATACGTAATCGTCAACCACGATGTTAACCGTCGCTACCCGACCCTGCTCTACCTCAGTAATAAACTGATTATATGTCCATTCTTCCACCTCTTGTTGTTCTGGAGCATTAAATCGGAAAATGGATATAGCGATTAATACAATTAATATGTATATAGCTAAATTTTTGAATATGCGATTCAACAAATATCCTCCTCTCGGATTCCCCTATAGTTCTCATAGTTTCCATTCTACCACAGAAATTTGGCCTTTTCAAATGTATATGTCCTAAGTTATTCACTATTCCAAATTGCAGCTATTTGCACTACTTTCGTTGAATCATTATTGGCAACATAGCCTTCTCCTAAGCGATGACCAATTACCCAGATTATCTGGTCATCCTCAGTAACTAATAAGGGGATTCTAGAACGCTCTTCCCTTGGGATCTTTAAATCAATAAAAAAATCTTTTAGTTTCTTTGTTGCTCCCTTCATTCCAGCAGGCATAAATCTATCACCATGCCTTCGCCCTCTAATAAAGAGTCTCTTTCCTTTTATTTTTCCCCAATCAAGATTAATTTCATGAGGAAAATGCTTATTTTTATTCTCATAATCCTCAAAGACTGGTTCTGCAAGCAATTTAGCAACTACCTTAAGTCCGCATTCTGGCACTTGAACCTCACCTGGTATTGTAACTTCCACTGCTGTAAGTCCAAGCTCTATAGCTTCAACTTTACCAATTGAAAACAGAATTTGTTCATAGCTCTTTGTTGCTATTAACTGTTGCGGCAGGTTAATTCTAGCCCCGGTCTGTCCATGCTCTGCTAGCTTTATTACTTGCTCCACATGGTCAAAGCTAATATTGGATTCAGCATTATTACTTTCTAAATTTTGTTTCAGCTTAGCACATATTAGCCGTACCAGCCTTCTTTTTATAGCCAGCTGCAGCTGTGTAAAATCATCCAGTTTGATGGTTATCTCCCTAGAATTTTGTCCAGTAACAAGCTTGTCTAAAGCTAGCTCCGCCAACTCAGCCATTAGCTTATCTTCTTCTGCCATAATAGTAGCAGTTTTGACAAGACTAGTTACAATCATAGGATTATACTCTTTCTTTAATAACGGTAGTAGCTGTAGTCTTATTTTATTACGCAGATATACTGTTTTCGCGTTAGACGAGTCAAAGCGAAATTGAAGCGATTTTTTTTCTCCATAACTTTCAATTTCCCCTCTCGATACATCTAACAGCGGCCGAATAATCCTACCTCTTTTAACAGGTATCCCTTTAAGCCCCGTAGCGGCTCCTCCCCTAAAAAGGTTAATTAAAACGGTTTCTGCTTGATCATCGGCATTTTGTCCCACAGCAATAGCATTAGCCCTATGTTTGAGCCGGACTTCCTCCAAGAACCGATAGCGAATATCCCTAGCTGCTGCTTGAGGAGATAGACCACTGACATCAATATAATCCGGCACACTAATCTCTTGAGACTCATAAGGCAAACCATAACTTGCTGCCAGTTTTCCCACAAAAATAGCATCCTCTCTAGCCTCTCGCCCCCTAAACCCATGGTTTAGGTGAGCTACCACCAACTCTAACAGGTATTCTTCCTTAAGCTCAAATAAGACATCTAAGAGCACCACTGAATCAATGCCACCGGAAACGGCAACCACTAGGCGGTCCTTTTTACCAATAAGAGAGTATTGTTCGATTGTCTCTTTTACTTTTTCCAACATAGACTAACATTGTCCTTTCACCTAGAGGCATAGAAGCTAACATTGAAACTACTCATAATTATTCTTAATGAAAACCGTGATTCCTGCTAATCTTTAGAAGTTTATTTTTCTCTAACCTTCCAATAAAGGTTCCAACATCTTCATATCTACCTAACAAGCCATTAATAATAGTTTGTTTAGTCCCTTTGGTCCAAGTAAGTTTAGCCACCAGCTCGAGTAAGTTTTCCTTCCCGCCATCTAAATCTAACAACCTATTACCAGTTGCAAGCAATGTTAGTAGTATGCAGCAGGCAAAAATATCATAGCTAGGCTCAGCTATTCTAGTTCCCATTTGCCAAGTAGCTCTATCAAACATAGGAGTATACTCCTCAACCTCTGCTCCAAAAGGAGTAACACCTCCTAAATCTACAATTTTTAGGGGTTTATCTTTTTCATAAAAAAGATTGGCTGGTTTTAAATCTCCAAGAGCCAGTTGCCGTTGGTGAAGACAACTTATAACTCTTCCTAATGAAATACCTATTTCCACAAGTTCTTTTTCTTCTAATAGTATTTTTCTTTCAAGGAGAGATGAAAGTACATTTCCATCGAAATACTCTAGTACAATAAACCTATAGAGATCATCAACCATAGTACAATCATCTGTGTCAACAACATCAGGAAGGGCCTTAAGGTTCTTTAAACCCTTATCTTTGTTTAATTGAAGCAGCATACGATATTCTTTAGTTATACTGACTACATGTTTTGATAGTTTGAGGGCATGCTTCTTGCCATTGTTCTCTACTAAGAACACTTGGCCAAAGTTTCCCTCACCTAATTTACTCATTATTTGATATGTATTATTATTCCATGAACCTCTAACCTTGGCACCGTCAATAAGATGCATATCACCCTCCTCCTTTCAGTACCTATTTTTGCCATGATAATTGCCCCTTATGCACACGGCTTAGCCTCAAACGTCGAAAGGGGAAAGAAAAACTACCTGATGGACTCAGGTAGTTCTAAATAGGCCCTAATGCAACCTTGAATCAATTCTACCAACTAATACTGTCATATCGTCCTTATTCTTATCTGCTGCCAAAACTCTGGCTTGAAATAATATATGCTCCGCTATTTCTTGTGGATCATCAGTACTAAGCTTAGCTAACAGTTCTTGTACCCACTTTTCCTTGTGTACTAACTTGCTGTCAGCTTCTAGTACTCCATCAGTGACCAAGACAATAATATCTCCTACCTGCAGCTGCTCTTCTATTGTTACACTTTCTACTCTATCTAAAATACCTATAGGCAGGCTGCTAGCTCGGATAATGCCCACATGAGACCCCCGTTTTAAAAAGCTTGGAACAGCTCCTATTTTAGTATTCTCTAGCATCCCCGAATACAAGTCCACGATAGCCATATCCAAAGTGGCGAAAGTATCTTCCCTGCTTCGAAGCACTAAAATAGAATTTATGGTGTTAATAGCAACTTCTCGATCAAAGCCAGACTCTAATAAGTGCTCTAAGAGAGCAATAGTTGTATTGCTTTCTAATTTAGCTCGTTGCCCTGTTCCCATTCCATCACTCAATATCAAGCCAAATTTTCCTTCTGTTAAGGGCATTACTGAATAGGTATCTCCTGAGATAGGGCTCCCTGTTTTGGTAGCCTGGGCCTTTCCAACCGTTACTTTAAACTGCAAGGCAGGCCTAAGCTTATATTGGCATGATCCTGAGGATTTATTATAATCACACTTAAGCTTTTTAATTTTCATTTGTTTGCCTATTAAATCAGAACCTATAGCAGCAACTGCGTCGGTACAGTCTAAGCTGCCACCACAATTTGTTTGATTTACTTGTATTTCGACACCTTCTATGGGGTCCTCTAAAAACTTAACTGATTTTAATGCTAGGCCTTTTCCTTGAGCCAAAAATTTAAACTCCTTTTCCCATTGGCCAAGCTTATTCTCCCCATGGCTAACCTGATTAGCTAAGTTATCCATTATATTAGAAATTCCCTTTAACTGACTCGGTATCATTTTATTCGATTCATAGCTAGTATTATACCAGTAGTTATTAACCTGCCAGGTATCATAAGCACATACTAATGCCAAACAAAACTCTTTAGGTTGACTACAATAACTTTGAAAGCTAACAGGCAAGTCTTCCTGCATTATATTTCCCTTACGGCCTATCTTATCAATCATTTCATTCATAATTTCTGCCGTTTCCGTCCCATAGCATGTCCAGCAGCTATTGTAGCTACGGCATTGAAGACAAAGCCTGTTGCGAACATTTTCCACAATCAACTGATGACTGGTATCCACTTCTTTACTATCTATGGTCTCCTCAAAGGTATGGGCAACTTCCCGAAAAATCTGACTTAACTCTTTGACTCTACGTTTTATAAGCCCTGTATTATCAGTAACTGGCTTGTCATCGCTTTGGCCAGCTATATATTTTTGCTCTTCATCTCCGACAAATTGATTAATAACTCCTGTAGGAATCAGAAGTAATATCAACCCAGCCAATAGGGATTCCCCAAGATAATATAATATAGCTAACTGATCCGCTAGGTATACAGTAAATATTAAATTACCCAATACAAATCCTATTATTACTCCAAGCTTTTTCAGCTGCCTAAAAGCCCCTGCCAACACTCCAGAAAAAGCTAATATTCCTGCTAAAGCTGGCGCCATCATGCCACCAGTACCAGGAATCACGCCAATAATTGCACCAACAATGGCGGCCACACCCGGGCCGTATAGTAGTGCACCAATTAGGATAGCTAGTTTGCTAAGAATAGTTTTTAATGATAATCCCCATACGCTTAACTCAGCTAATCCCAAAACTAAACCCAAACATATAACTAGGATACTAGCCATCTCCTCAGGAGTTAGCCTGTCCCATGCAAACTTTCTTTCCGCCAGATTATTAAAGGTAAAAATAAGCAGAACAGCTACTCCCCCGGCTAGTAAGCTTTCCACTAAAGTCATTACCCAAAAATAAATCTCCGCTTCTAAAAAGATAAATCCCACTGCTTTTATTACAAAATTAACAGTAAAAATAACAGCTGAAGGTATTAGCCAGTGCCTTGCCATAACATGGTGATAAAGCTCAAACAGGGCAGCTACTAATCCAATAGCAGCTAGTGTCAAATATAAAGAAACACCAGTTTGGACAGTTAATGTACCTCCTACTACCGCTAATAAAATTACATATAGCTTCTTTTTTACTACCGCAGCTGTACCAATCAAGGCTATCCCAAAAGGCAGTAATTCACCTAATAGAGCTGCTCTAGCCAACAAAAATCCTAATCCCATCAATAAAAGAGAGTTAACATCTAAGGCAATATCTGAAAACATTTCCTTTAATCTATTTATTTTAATGGGTTCAGGAGGATTATGCTTGTCTTTGACTACTTCGAGCCCTTTCCGATGATATGGATAGATATCTGACTTCCCCCACATACTTTCACCTCAGCTTGTCCTTTTGGTTGTAATTATACACGCAAGCTGTTGTTTTATTTGTCAGATTGTGGAGATAGATCTTGAATTATTTACGACATATTCCCCAAATAATAATATGCAGGAGATAATTAGCTTATCCATTAAAAGTAAAAAGCTCAACCTAGTAGGTCAAGCTCTCCGGTCTGGCTGCTATTATCTTTTGAATCAAATCTGTCCCAATATCGTTTTGATACTTGCGATATACGGGAACAAAGGCTTGCTCCCAATCATGTTGTTCCTCTCTAGTTAGGTTATAGATGTGATTAGCTACAATTCCCTCTAGAAATCTCAAAGACTTATTATTTTGTTCCATAGCTATTTCCCTTTGCCATAATGTAACTTCTACTAACACTTCCTCTATTATTTCTTTTATGTCCTCTGGTAAACTACTCCAAAAGGCATCATTAGCCATTACCACGTATCCCAAATACCCATGATTACTTATTGTTATATATGGCATTACTCTATGAAAACTTTTACTATGAATATTAGAAAGAGAATTTTCCAAGCCATCTACTGTTTTAGCTTCTAAACTTGCATATACTTCATTAAATGGCAAGACCACCGTTGATGCTCCTAAACCTCGAAATTGATCTTTCAATAACTGACTATCCATTACTCTAAGATTTAAACCTTTAAAATCTTCTTTTGACTTTATTTGTTTATTCGCTACTATTTGCTTAAAACCGCTATCCCACATAGTTAAGCCTACCATGTTATGTCCATTAATTATGCCTATCAGCTCTTGACCTATAGGACCATCTACAATCTCATATACATGCTCATAACTATTAAAAAGAAAGGGCAAATCAAACAAGAGAAACTGAGGATAAAGAGTTGTTATTTTCGCTGTGGCAGGAGCGATCATCTGTACACGGCCAGCCTGCAAGGCCTCTATCTCTTCTCCATCTTTGTATAGCTGAGAATTGGGATAAATTTGCACCTCTACCCTGCCATTAGTCCGCTCATTGGTCAGCTCAGCAAATTTTCTAGCAGCCATTCCCTTTGGAGTATTCTCTGCAACTACATGGGAAAACTTAATAACTATTCTTTCATCATAACTAACCTGCTCATGATCTACCGCTCTGCTTTCACAGCCTAGAATACTTGTGCTTAGCAGGAAAGATATGACAATTAGTGTATAGGATATTATATATCTGTGTTTCACTTAATTCACCCTCTAATATTATTATGTCAGCTTATAGCGATTAATTGGTCTTCCAACAGAGCCATATTGAATTTCCAAGAGAACCTTGCCTTCTTTTTCTAAATAGTCTAGATACCTTCTGGCTGTTACTCGAGCTAACCCGACCCCTTCTGCCACTTCTTCAGCAGACATACCCGACTGTTCTTTTATCAAGCAAAGTAATATCTGCTTCAAAGTAACATCGTTTAAACCTTTGGGCAATATATCTTTATCACTACTCTTTTTATAAGTTTTTACTTTAGACTGTTTCATTACATCTATTTCTTCTTGGGTTAACACGCTTTTGCGCTGAAATTTTTGACTTATAATGATATATGATTCTAATGCTTCTTTTAGTCTATCAAATCGAAAAGGTTTAACAATATAGTCAATAGCACCATATCGGAATGCTTTTTGAATAGTATCTACATCTTTGGCTGCCGTAACCATTATTACATCGGTAGGCATATTAAGCTTTCTGATTTCTTGAAGGGTTTGAACTCCATCTAAGTCAGGCAAATAAACATCTAGTATTACTAACTGAGGCTGGTGAATTTTGACCTGTTGGATAGCTTCTCTCCCACTTTCAGCTGTAGCTATCAGTTCAAATCCTTCTATTTCATCAACATATTGCTTATTAACCTGCATTACCATAGGATCATCTTCTACAATTAAAATTTTAATTGTCTCCATAGCAACCTCCAATTTCATCCGACCTCTACAACCATCTCAGTGCCTATTCCTAGTTGAGATCTAACAGTAATTTTTCCCTGGGCCATGTCTACGTATTGCCTGACTAAGGCCAAGCCAAATCCCCTGTGCTCGCTGTCCTTAGTAGAAAACCCTTTAACAAAAATTTTGTCAAGATTGTCACTTGAGATGCCAGGACCTTTATCTCTAACTGTGATAGACAGTTTTCCACCCTTCTGAGTGATTTGACAATAAATATATCTCCTTTCCTCCTCCAAGCCTCGAACTGCTTCGATAGCATTTTCCAACAAGTTCCCTAAGATAATACCTAATGCAGTGCTATCTAGCTGAGCAGGGATATATTCAAGGTTCGATTTTTTGTCTATCTCCATATTTATTTTCAGTTCCTTGCTCCGGCTATACTTGCCCAACATTAATCCCGCAATACTATATTCCTTGACATTTTTACTCAAGAATTGGCTCATGCTTTGTTGTTCTTCAGTTACCTCAAAAATATAGTCGATAGCTTCCTCATACCTTTTTAGCTGAATCATACCAGCAATAGTATGGAGCTTATTCATATGCTCATGGTTTTGCACTCTCAGTGCTTCGATAAATGACTTAACCCCAGTAAGCTCCTCTGCTAGCTTCTTGACCTCTGTCTTATCCCGCATTGTAGAAACCGCCCCTACAATTTTCCCCTTCACTCTAATGGGAATCCGATTTAAAAGTAGCATATTTCCCTTAACTGTCCTTTCTTCATTATAGACAGCTACTCCAGATGCAGCAGTCCATGGCAATTGAC
>JAWSUQ010000014.1:0-486 GCA_033549265.1 Bacillota bacterium | reverse complement strand
CTATGGGTAATTACCTCTCTAATATCTTGACCTACCACCTGTTCATGGATGCCTAGCATTCTTCTTGCCTCTTCATTTATTATAGTTATTCGATTCTCCCTATCAATTGCCAAAATCCCTTCGCCAATTGATTGAAATACCGCAATACGTTCTTCTAAGATTCTAGCGATTTCCCCCGGCTCCAAGTCAAACATTCGTTTTTTAATATCTCTGGCTAAAAATACCGCTCCTAATACCCCGATTAAGATGCCTGTAAATAGTGATAAATATAACTCCATCTTAATTCCTGCTAAGGTTTTGGCGATAGTGGGAGTTAATATCCCTACAACTACTACACCCGTCTGTTTTGTACCTTCGTCGGTCTTAATAGGTACAAATGCTCGAATAGAGGGGCCTAACACTCCAATTGCTCTGGATATATACTCATGATCCGCTAAAGCCGGTCCTTCATCTCCACCTTCAAAAAGCTCGCCGATCCTATCCTGA
>JAWSUQ010000013.1:9174-17027 GCA_033549265.1 Bacillota bacterium | reverse complement strand
AACCGATAGTTCATTGTCTACTATTACTGGTGCCTCCTTGTAGCCATTTTCTAGAGAGCGAGGTCCGGTAGCATCATTAAACGAAAACTCTTCTCCGGGGGCTATTAACAGCCCATCAATACTGTTAGCTGCTGTTTGAATGTTGTGTACTCTTTTAGATAGGTTAACATTAAAGCTAGTAGTGAATTTACCTACTAAAGTATTTATACCTAAGGCCTGGATGTCATCAGTGGTAAATTCAGCCTTTTCCGCTACTACCATTAATTCCATATCTTCTACTCGCTCTTCCTCTAAGTCTTTCAGAAGTTCTTGTAATAGCTTATCTTTATTTATTCTAATGCCATCTAAGCTAGGCCTAATTTCTATTTGATCCTCCGAGTTAATTAAATAAGCATTTTCTGCCGGTCTTTCCACAGCTTCAGCAATGGCAAACATTCTGTCATAAAATCTTGCTTCATCTACCTGCCATTTGAGCTCTAGCCTTTTACCTAACAGCCTGGCACTAATTCGCTCCTTAAGCTGTTGCCACCAAGGTCCCCTTCGACCAACTTCCCAGGCTGCTTCAACTGCTGCTATTATATCAGCGCTATAGCCTAGTTCCTTAGGTGAGATACTCCACATATTTCCTTGATAGCTCAGGAGAATTACTTCGTTCATGAGCTCCTGAACCGAAGTAGTAAGATGACCAGTTCCAGCAGCTTTGGTTTGCAATCCCATGTCCACATTTCCCACCATAACTCCCTCAGCGATTTTATCTTCTGGTAAATGCATCAGCCACATTACCGCCATGGTTATTGTAAATACTAATGCACATAAAGATATAATAAAAAGCCAATATTTTAGTTCTTTCATCCGTTCTAGCAGCACTTAACCACCCCTTTTATAAAAGCAGATGCCATCTTATTATATTTATATTTAGTAAATAAAAAAAAAGCCCATAAAAGGCTTTTTTTAGCTATAATATATTGAATTTTAGCTATCTAAATCTTCATCAACTAGCATCTGCTCCCAAGCAGCTGCTACCTTATCCCATTCCTGATCGTCTTCAATACTAACAAGAATTTCTTCACCATCATCACCGGTTTCAATTTTTAAGATGATAGCTTCTTCCTCTTCTTCTTCAGCTAAAGGAAGCAGAATAGCATACTCACTGCCTTCAACCTCTAGAATATCAATAACAGAAAATTCATGCTCATTACCTTCATCATCAGTTAGTACTACCGTATTTTCTTCATGCTCATGTTCGTGTTCGTGATCAGTCATAATATGTAACACCTCTTTCTAATTCAATTATTGCCATTGTATCCCAATGGAATTTTTTTGTCAATGGCCTTTCTCTTAAGCATAACCTACAATGGCTACTTTTAAACATTGCTTTTGCTATCCAAGTAATTTTGTAATATCATGCAGGCCGCCATTTTATCAATGACTTTTTTGCGTTTTTTTCTAGAAACATCTCCAGCTATCAGCATTTTTTGGGCAGCTACTGTTGACAACCGTTCATCCCAATACACAATAGGTATCTCAAGAGCCTTTTCTAACGCTTTACCCAAATTACGAACCTTTTGAGCCCGTTCTCCTTCAGTGCCATCCATGTTTTTAGGTAGCCCTAAGACAATCTTGTCTACCTGGTACTGTAACAAAAGCTCTTTTATTTTCTGAAGGCCTTCCTCCAGCTGTGACTCCTCCCAGTGCAGGGTGGTAACCCCTTGGGCTGTCCAGCCTAATTCATCGCTTACTGCAACCCCTATTGTTTTGCTACCTACATCTAAGCCGAATACTCTCATGTTTTTCTCCTTATATGCTGCCTACTTTTGTTCTAAATAGCTTTTTACCAACTCTTCTAATAGGTCATCTCGTTCTAGCTTTCTGATCAGGGAGCGGGCATTAAGGTGGCTAGTAATATATGCCGGGTCTCCAGAGAGTAGGTAGCCAACTATTTGATTGATTGGATTATATCCCTTTTCCTTTAAAGCTTGATAAACAGACTCTAAAATTTCTTTAGCGTCAGCTTCATCTGGTTCAGCCCTAAACATCATGGTTTTGTCAAATTCATCAATCACAAAAATCCACCTCCCTAAATATGCCGATAGTAACACATTCTGCACTACTAATTATTTTCCTCTATTTTCTAATTAAAAATACCTATCGTAGCTATTTTATTTGAGATTCAACAATTTTTGTAGCGCTGGCTAACGCTTCCTTTAACTTTTCTGGCACCTTGCCTCCAGCTTGAGCCATATCTGGTCTGCCACCGCCACCACCACCTACGATTTGGGCTGTAGCTTTAATTAGATTGCCGGCATGAACCCCCTGGGCAATTACATCCTTGGTAGCCATAGCCACTAGATTCACCTTATCCTGACTAACAGCACCAACTAAGACAATCCCGCTAGCTAACTTATCCCGCAACAGGTCTGCCATTGCTCTTAGGTCATCCATAGTTGCAGCTTGAGTCTCAACGCTTAACAGCTTGATGCCTTTAATTTCGACGGCCTGCTCCAGTAGCTGATCCACCTGAGAAATTGCCAGCTTACCTTTTAGATGCTCAATTTCTTTTTCTTTAGCCTTTAATTCTGTTAATAATGCTTCAACTTTATCACTTACTTCTGCTACTGGTGTCTTTAGCATAGCGGCACAGCCTTTTAATGCTTGTTGCTCCTCTTTAAAATAGGCTAATGCTCCTTTGCCGGTTAACGCCTCAATCCTTCTTAGTCCCGCTCCAATACCGCTTTCACTGACAATTCTAAATACCCCAACTTGACTGGTGTTATTTAAATGGGTGCCTCCACATAGCTCAATGCTATGGTCTCCCATCTTTACTACTCTGACGATATCACCATACTTTTCACCGAAAAGTCCTGTAGCCCCTAATCCTTTAGCTTCCTCTAGCCCAGTCTCAAAGGTATCAATAGGGAAACTATCAAGAATACTATCGTTAACTAGCTGCTCTATCTGTAGTAGCTCTTCCTCAGTAACTGCTGAAAAATGGGTAAAATCAAACCGCAGCCGTTCTGGTGCCACCAGCGATCCCGCCTGGTTTACATGGCCCCCTAATACCTGCCGCAGCGCCTCATGGAGTAGGTGAGTAGCAGTATGATTTCGAGCCACCGCTAAGCGAAGCTCCGCTTCAATACAAGCAGTAACGTTAGTTCCAGTTGCAAAGTGGCCTTCAACTACTTGTCCCTTATGGATTATTTTTCCATCAGGAAACTTTACTACATCAGTAATTTCAGCTTTACCGGTGCTGGCTAATATAGCCCCGATATCTGCCAGCTGTCCACCGCCTTCAGGATAAAAAGGTGTTTCAGCTAACAAAAATCCTATCTTTTGACCTACTTCTGCCTTGTCTAGCTTAGTTAATTTGTCTAAGTCAACCATTCCTAAAAGTTCCGATTCAAGCTGACCAGTACTATAACCCTTGAAATCTGTAGCAGCCAAGTCCCCAAGAGCGTTGAACACTGCTACTGCTTCTTCGCTAGCCTTGACATCAGTGCGGGCGGCCCTAGCTCTTTCCCGCTGCTTTTCCATTTCCGCTACAAAGCCTTCCTTATCTACTTTAAAGCCTTCTTCCTCTGCAATATCTTCTGTTAAGTCTAAAGGGAAGCCATATGTATCATATAAAGTAAAGGCATCCTTGCCAACAATTGTATCCCCACCGGATTTTTTTAGATTGGTTACTATTTCCCCAACTATTTTCATGCCATCATGAAGAGTTTCATGGAAGCGCTCTTCCTCTATTCTGATAACCTTTTCAATATAATCTCTTTTTTCCTTTAGTTCTGGATAGGCACCAGCCATCAGATCCATTACCACGCTAACTAGCTGGTACATAAATGGCTTTTCAATACCCAAACTCTTACCGAATCTGACTGCCCTTCTTAGAATTCGGCGTAGTACATAGCCACGACCCTCGTTACTTGGCAGGACACCGTCGTTCACTAGGAAGGTACAGGCTCTAATATGATCTGCAATAACCCGATAAGGAAACCCAGCCTCACCTTTATCGTATTGCTTGTTACAAATAACTTCTACCGCTTTAATCAAGGGCTCCAATAAATCTGTATCGTAGTTTGAGCCTACCTGCTGTAGAACAGATGCAATTCTCTCTAATCCCATGCCTGTGTCGATACTGGGCTTTGGCAGTGGTGTCATCACCCCATTAGAATCCCTGTTGTATTGCATAAACACAAGGTTCCATATTTCAAGCCAACGGTCGCAATCGCACTTACCGATGCTGCACTCATCAGCGTCGCATTTTAAATGCTCTCCCCTATCAATTAAGATCTCGCTACAAGGCCCGCAGGGTCCAGTGTCCCCCATAGACCAGAAGTTATCCTTTTCCCCTAAACGGAGAATTCTAGCGGGCTGAACTCCGGCCTCTTCCTGCCATAGCTTATAGGCATCGTCATCATCTAAGTAAATAGTAATCCATAGCTTTTCCTTGGGCAAACCTAGCTCTTCAGTTAAGAACTCCCAGGCAAAGGAAATAGCATCGCTTTTAAAGTAATCTCCAAAAGAAAAGTTTCCTAGCATCTCAAAAAATGTATGGTGCCTGGCGGTTCTACCTACCGTATCTAAATCATTGTGCTTTCCACCTGCTCGCACACATTTCTGTGAGGTGGCAGCTCTTTTATAATCCTTTTTTTCTACCCCTAAAAATACATCCTTAAACTGTACCATCCCCGCATTGGTAAATAGCAAGGTTGGATCATTATGGGGAACTAATGATGAACTAGCTACAGCTGTATGTCCTTTGCTCTCAAAATATTTAAGAAAGCGCTCTCTTATTTCGTTGCCTGATAATTTTTCCATTCCTTCTCACCTCTAATAATAATAAAATAAAAAAACTCTCGCATGGAACTCGTAAATGTTCCAGGGACGAGAGTTACTCGCGGTACCACCCTGCTTATTGGTATAGAAATCACCAATCTCTTAATGTGTAGCTGCTACACCTCCAGATAACCTTTGGATAGGTCAAGGTTTACTTATTATTCCACCCTGATACTACAAGAGGGCTTCAGCTAGCCATACTGAGAACCTTCCACCTACTGGTCCTCTCTCTGTGAAGCTGGGTCAAGCTTACTATTTCTTGTTGCCGTATTTATTCTATTTGCAATTGTATTATAAAATTTTCTTTAATTATACAAAAAGCAACTTTTTTTGTCAATCAACTAAGCTCTCATAAAAATAAAGCACCACTGTTCTTGTAATGGCCGTAACAGGAACAGCTAGAAGCATCCCTAAAACGCCAAATAAGTGCCCTCCGGTTAGCAGAACAAAAATAATAGTAATAGGATGGAGACCTAAGCTATCACCGAGAATCTTTGGCGCTACTATATTACTTTCAATCTGTTGCACTACTACCATTACCAACATCACCTTAATTGCTAGTGCTTTAGAATCTAGCAGGCCAATCAATACAGCAGGAATAGCGCCAATAATGGGCCCAAAATAAGGAATCAAGTCAGAAATACCTGCAATTAGACCTAAAGTCAGGGCAAATTCAACCCTTAATAGGGAGAGGCTAACAGCAGTCATTATCCCTACAATTGTTGCTACTATTAAGTGTCCCCGGATAAACTTTTTCAGGACTAAATTAATTTCTCCCAAGAGCTCACCTGCTTTATCCCTCACTTGTGTGGGCATCATCCGATAGAAGCGCTTTTCAATAGAGTCCCAGTCCTTTAAGATATAAAAAGCTAAGACCGGTGCCATAATCAAATAAAACAGCTGGGAAAAAAAATTAATAAATATATCTGCTACTTGCCGAACCATCTCTGTAATGTAAGCTTCAATACTGACAATAGATTCATCTAGCACCTGCTTAACGCTTTCCGGCAAATCAATGCGTTGATATTGGATTTGTAGGTTTTGCACAAAGCTCCTAACTTGCTCCGTATAGATGGGAATGGCTTCAGCAAAGTCATTCAATTCTCTAATGAGCTTAGGAAACCCCATTATAGATATGATGGAAGCAAAGGAAATAACAGTAAAGTAGATTAAAAAAATTGCTACTGAACGCTTAATATTGTTTCTTTGAAGCCAATTTACAACAGGGTTAAGTAAATAAGCTAATATTGCCGCTAAAATAAATGTTAGTAATACTGAACGCACTAGGTAAACAAAATATAAAGCAAAGGCAACTAATATTAATAGAAATACTAGCCGCCATCTTAAAAAATTAGTCATTATGGATTCCTCTTTACTTCTTCAAAATGTTACTGATATCTTTGACACTGTCAGAAACTTGAGCTAGCATTTTGCCAGCCCTTTTCCTGACCTGCTTGCTTTTACCAAGGGTTTTTGAAGATAATATTTGCTTTTTTTGTGGGGACATGAACATTAAACTGACAGCTCCTAAAATAGTGCCTGTTAACAGCCCATTAAAAAATCCTTTAGCCAATTTCAATTCACCTCCTTATTCCACTGTCATTTCCATTTCTGCTTCCGGTGAATAATTAAGTAGATTGCCTTCTTCGTCAACCTCATAAACTTGAACCCCGTGACTATTAGTGGTGAACTCTACGAAGCAATCCCAACAGTAAAATTGATTGGTCCCCACCTTGCCGACTGCCTTTCCTTGACATATTGGGCAATAGGACACTTATCTTCCTCCTTCCTTTTCTATATCTTCTTTAACTATAATCATGTCTTTTCCCATTGTAATTACACTACCAACAGGAATTACATTGCGTCCATTAACTAAATCCGCAATAAAGCCGTTAGAGATTTGATATCCGTTCACTATTCCCTTATCAAAGTCTAGTACTACATCAGTTATCATGCCTTGTTCCTTGCCTAATTCGCTGTAGATATGCTGTCCAATTAATAATGCTGTACTATAGCTAGTATCTCCGCTATCAGCCTTTAAGCATTGGGGGGCTTGTAACGAATTCTTGTTATCTATGAACACTACTTCATTAGATATATCTTTAATGTTAGCTATTTGAATAAATCTCATTTCGGGAAGAGAGGTGCCTTCTGTTTCTACCAGTATTCCTTTTATCTGACCTTCATTGTCTGAATAGAGGATATCCATTACCCGACCAAGGGGCTGTCCTTCCTTTTCAGATAAAACTGGCAAACCAATTAACGCCCTCCCCTTTTTCATATTTTTCCTCCTATGTCTGCAAAAATTTAGTTATCACTAGTATTGACTATTTGGACAAAAAAAATGCATGGATTTACCATGCATTTTAAATCACTCATTTTTCATTTATAGTTACTACTTAGTTTGCTTGAGAATTGTACCTCCACCAACTACCAAATCGTCTTGATAGAATACAACCGCTTGACCTGGTGTGATGGCCCGCTGTGGCGCTTTAAAGCTCACCCTTACTAATCCACTTTCCATTGGGGTGATGACCGCTTCACTAGCCTTAGCAGAGTATCTAATCTTGGCATCTACTTGCATCGGCCCAGTTAGCTCATCAACAGTAATAAAGTTGTTGTTCATGCTAATTAACTCTTCTCCAAATACCTCGTCATGCTCTCCTAAGATAACTGCGTTTCTTTTTACATCTAGTTCAACCACGTACATTGGTTTTCCTAGGGCAATTCCTAATCCTTTCCGCTGTCCAATAGTGTAATAGGCAATTCCTTGGTGGGTACCAATTTTATTTCCTTTTGAATCTAAAAAAGGACCCGGTTCTACTTTGATATTTCTCTCCTGCAGGAATTCCTTATAGTCATTATTGGAGACAAAACAAATTTCCTGGCTATCGGGCTTATTAGCTACCATTTTTAGATTAAGCTGCTCTGCTAGCTCTCGAATTTTAGGCTTAGTATAATCCCCTAACGGCATTAAGGTATGGGCTAGCTGATCTTGCGTAAAGCCATATAGTGCATAG
>JAWSUQ010000013.1:0-9164 GCA_033549265.1 Bacillota bacterium | reverse complement strand
CATCCTCTGCTTTAGCTAAGGAATATCTGCCTAGCTGCTGATTGAAGAAGATTTTCGCATAATGACCCGTGGCCATATAATCCCCACCCAAAGCTCTTACCTTTTGCAAAAACCCTTCAAACTTTATAAATTGATTGCAGGCTATACAAGGATTCGGAGTTATACCACTGGCGTATGCTTGGCAAAAGGGCTCAATAACCTTTTCCGCAAATAAATCGCGAAAATTCATAACGTAATAGGGAATATCAAGCTGGTGAGCAACCCTTCTGGCATCCTCAACCGCTGATAGAGAGCAGCAGCTGCCCTCAACCTCCTGATGTGGCTGGTCATTTTGCCATATTTGCATTGTTACGCCAATTACCTTGTAGCCCTGTTCCTTTAATAATGCAGCGGCGATAGAACTGTCTACCCCGCCGCTCATAGCAACAAATACTTTTTTTCCTTTCAAGCCTCGTCACCCTCTATTACTAAATTTAGGCTGATTTAGATTTGTAATCTTCAATAGCCTTATGCAATGCATCCGCTGCTAAATTTGAGCAATGCATCTTTACAGGTGGTAGACCATCTAATGCTTCCGCAACTGACTTGTTGGAAATAGCTAGTGCTTCGTCAATAGTTTTACCCTTTACTAGCTCTGTTACCATACTACTGGTGGCTACGGCAGCACCACAGCCAAAGGTCTTGAACTTTACATCCTTGATGATATCATCTTCAACCTTTAAGTAAATACGCATAATATCGCCACAGCTGGCATTGCCCACTTCGCCTACACCGTCTGCGTCTGTAATTTCTCCAACATTGCGGGGATTGTTAAAATGATCCATTACCTTTTCACTATACATTTCACACCACTCCTTATGTTACCTAATTATCTTAATATATTGAGATATATTAACTAGGCTAGCCTTGATAAAGGGGAGACATAGCCCGTAGTCTTTCTATGATGCCAGGAAGCTCCTTTAACACATAATCTATTTCCTCATCAGTGTTATCCTTGCCTAATGTTAACCGCAAGGAGCCGTGAGCCACTTCATGGGTTAGCCCCATTGCCAAGAGAACATGGGATGGGTCTAAAGACCCTGAGGTACAGGCGGAACCGCTAGAAGCAGCAATGCCTTTCATATCTAAGCTCAGTAATAAGGACTCTCCCTCGATAAACAGGAAGCTAAAGTTTACATTGCCTGGTACTCTTAGCTCTCTATGGCCATTGAGCTTGACATCTTAATTGTCTGTTCTACCTCTGTAATGATTTTGTCTCTTAGCTTTGTCAAGCGCTCCATTTCTTTGGCTAAATGCTCTTTTGCCAACTGGGCAGCTTTACCAAAGCCAATTATTCCCGGTGCATTCTCAGTACCGGCTCTTCTGTTTCGCTCCTGTCCACCGCCATGAGACAGCTTCTCTAGCTTGATTCCTTTGCGCATGAATAAACAGCCGATTCCCTTTGGTCCATAAATTTTATGGGCTGAGATAGACAATAGGTCTACATTAAGCTCATTTACATCTACCGGAATTTTCCCCACACTTTGTACTGCATCTGTATGAAAAACAATGTTTTTTTCCTTTGCCAGTAAGCCTACTTCTTTGATTGGCTGAATGGTACCTACCTCATTATTAGCGTGCATAATGGTAATCAGGATGGTCTCGTCGGTAATAGCCTTGGCAACATCTTCTACACTAATTAATCCCTCTTCATCCACCGGCAGATATGTTACCTTAAAGCCTTGCTTTTCTAAATATGCACAGGAATCTAGCACGGCATGATGCTCGATAGCTGTAGTGATAATATGATTTCCTTTTTTCTTGTTAGCTAAGGCCGAACCTATAATAGCCATATTATCCGCCTCTGTGCCTCCACTAGTAAATACTATTTCATTTGGAGTGGCACCGATAAGCTCAGCAACTTGTACTCTGGCGTCTTCTACTGCCTTTTTTACCTCTCGGCCAAAGGAATGGACGCTAGATGCGTTGCCAAATAGCTCCGTCATATATGTTAGCATTAGATCTGCCACTTCTCGATGTACAGGAGTGGTGGCGCTATGATCTAAATATACTCTGTTCATCTTAAAATTCATCTCCTTAGATATAATTTAAAAGATATAATTTAAATATAGAACATATTTGCTTCTTTATGCTTTAGCTCTGCAGCTTCTTGACACATGTCCGCTAAAGTTATGGAATCCAGGACATTAGAAATACTGTCTCTTAGCTTTGCCCATATTCCTCTAGTTACACAGCTTTCAGCCCTATTGCATTTTTCTGGTTCCTCTTCACAAACACAGTCTACTGGAGCAATTGGCCCCTCTAGGACTCTAATTATGTCCCCAACTTTAATTTCATCAGGTTCACGGGCTAAGATATAGCCTCCCTGAGCACCTCTAATGCTGCGAACGAGTCCAGCCTTTCTTAGACCTGCTATGAGTTGCTCTAGGTAATGCTCAGATATATCCTGGCGTTCTGCGATGCTTTTAAGAGAAATAGGACCTTCACCATGTCGCATTGCTATGTCAAACATAGCTCTGACACCGTATTCTCCTTTTGTAGAAAGCTTCATTCTGGTTCACCTCGACTTAATCCCAAGTAAATTGGTTGGTTTTTTATATCATACCATCCAACTCGGGTATTGTCAACTAACTATTCCCGACTTCTTTAGTGCGATTTGCATTGTTAATTTGTGATAAATGCCATAATAATATACGTAAACCCGCCAAGCTTATTAACCCACACTAAGCTTTATGTAGTAGAAATTTTCATTTTTGTTCTTCTAGTTTAGCTTTAATAATGGCTTCATTCCCTTGGATACTGGGACGATAATAGCTGGTGCCTACCAGCTTGTCCGGCAGATACTGCTGCTTAACAAAGTGGTTTTCAAAATCATGGGGGTAAAGATAGCCTTTGCCATGATCCAAATTAGCTGCACCACTGTAATGGCTGTCCCGCAAGTGGGGGGGAACAGTGCCGATTGCCTTTGTCCGCACATCCTGCAGGGCGCTATCAATAGCAGTAATAATAGTATTGCTCTTTGGTGCGGTAGCTAGATAAATGGTAGCCTGAGCCAATGGGATCCTACCCTCAGGTAATCCAATTACTTCAATAGCTTTAAAAGCTGCAGTGGCTATCAGTAACCCTTGGGGGTCAGCTAAGCCAATATCCTCTGCTGCATGCACTATTAAGCGTCTAGCAATAAACTTTGGATCCTCCCCTGCTTCTAGCATCCTAGCTAGCCAGTGAATAGCTGCATCAGGATCAGACCCTCTGATGCTCTTGATAAAGGCAGAGATTACGTCATAATGCTGATCTCCTGTCTTATCGTAATTTAGCGCTGGCCTTTGAATTGATTCTGCTACAGTATTTAAGTCAATTTGTCTAATACCTTCAGTTCCAGAGGGTTCAGTGGTAAGGACAGCTAATTCTAGGCCATTTAATGCCACCCGGGCATCGCCTCCACTAGAAGCGGCTAAGTGGCTAAGGGCTTCCTGACTGATTTGCACCTTGTAGGCTCCTAGACCTCTTTCCTCATTTGCCAGGGCTTGTTTAATGACACTGATAATATGCTCATCTGTTAAAGGCTTCAGCTGAAATACTCTTGATCGAGAAAGGAGAGCCTTATTCACTTCAAAATAGGGATTTTCGGTGGTGGCGCCTATTAAGATGATGGTGCCATCTTCTACTGAAGGTAGCAAAGCATCCTGCTGAGACTTATTAAAGCGGTGAATCTCATCAATAAACAGCAAAGATCTCTTTTGATATAGCTTTTTGCGATCTTTGGCATCTGCTAATACTTTTCTTATATCTGCCACTCCTGCAGTAACAGCATTTAATTGCTCAAAATGAGCAGCGGTTTTAGTAGCAATTATCTTAGCCAAGGTGGTCTTGCCGGTGCCGGGAGGCCCGAAAAAAATGATAGAGGACAACTGATCCGCTTCAATAGAGCGTCGCAGCAGCCTACCCTTGCCAACGATCTCGCTTTGACCTACAAATTCATCTAATGTTCTTGGCCGCATTCGATCTGCCAAAGGTGCAGCCTTAAGCTTATTATTCTCAGGAACAAAATCAAATATATCCATATGTATCACCTATTTAAACTTTTCAAATAAGTATTAAAAAAAACTTGGCATACGCCAATTATACTTTACGTATAATAAAAGGCTGGAAATCCAGCCTTTTGGGAATCTTTATTTTGCTAAAAATCTTCTATAAAACAGAGTCGATAATTTTTGCCAGCTCATCCTTAGTCTTATAGCCAACTACCCTTTCTACTACTTCTCCACCCTTTATCAATAATAGGGTTGGAATGCTCATCACTCCATAATCAGCAGCTGTGCCAGGGTTTTCATCAACGTTTAGCTTGCCAATGGCAACCTTGCCATCATATACTTCAGCCAGTTCATCAATTACTGGTGCAATCATTTTGCATGGTCCACACCACGCAGCCCAAAAATCTACCAGCACTGGAACATTGTTCTCTAGTACCTCTGCTTTAAAGTTAACGTCAGTAAAAGTAATAACCTTATCACTTGCCATTATCTATCTCTCCTTTAAAATTAATGTGGCATTTTGTTATTAAACCTTATTTTCTTTTTCTATACAAAGTAAATTTTTCCTTTAAATTATTTTAACTATGTTACAAAAATCTATGATTTATTTATAATTATATTTTACCCATTATACCTTCAACAAATCATTAATTACCTCACCAGTCAAAATTAGCCCTGCAATAGAGGGAACAAAGGAAATGCTACCCGGGATTTGCCGCTTTTTGGTACAATTAGCGTCCTGGTTGGGACAGATACAAAAATCTTTGCAATCCACTTGCTCCTTTAATGGGGTAATTGGCTCTTCCGGCGAATACACTACCTTCACCCCTTGGGGAATTCCTCTTTTTCTCAGTTCTTTCCGCATAACCTTAGCTAGAGGGCAAATTTTCGTCTCACTAATATCTACAACCTCAAAGCCTGTGGCCTTTAGCTTGTTTCCTGCTCCCATACTTGATACTACTGGGATGCCTAATTCCTTAGACCGCTGGATCAGCAGTAGTTTGGCGGTAACTGTATCGATGGCATCCACTATGTAGCTATAATCCGGCTTTATCAGCTGGTCACTATTGTCTTTACCTAAAAACTGATGATGAACTTCTACCTCTGCTTTGGGGTTTATATCAAGGACCCGCTGCTTCATTACCTCTACCTTTGATTCACCAACAGTTGAATGGAGTGCATGAAGCTGTCTGTTAATATTAGTTAAACAGATATCATCATAATCAATTAAGACTAGCTTGCCTACCCCTGCTCTGGCTAGACCTTCCACAGTATAGGAGCCTACACCACCTACTCCAAATACAGCTACCTGCGCATCTGCAAGCTTTTTTAGTCCTTCTTCTCCGATTAATAATTCTGTTCTGGAGAACTTGTGCAGCATTTGACAACCTCCAATATATTTGAAATCAATTTATCATTTTTATTTTGTTTATAAAATTAGGCATAAAAATACCCCACACATGCCGTGACACGCCGCAGTTTTGAACCTGCCTCAGCAGGGGGGTGCTCTCCTGAATGCTTTATGTTTCCTTATAAATAAGGCCTACAAGCCACAATCAGAGTCCAAGCTCCCATAGTAATGGTGTTGGCTCAAAACTATTCGACAATTCACGTACATCGTAGGGTTATTTGTTGTTTTGTTTTGTGAATTAATCTTAACACAAGAGAAGTGCCTTTTTCAAGTACCAATAAATTACTGGCTTTGAGCTTATTTTTCCACCACTATTATTTTTTATGCAGCAAATTAAACTGACTTAGAGCTACTTAAGCTTTAAGTGGAGTTCTTTTAGTTGTCTTGTACTTACAGGTGACGGAGCTTGGGTCATCATGCACGTAGCGCTTTGAGTCTTTGGGAAAGCGATTACATCTCTAATATTATCTAAACCAGTCATGAGCATAATCATCCGGTCTAATCCAAAAGCTATTCCACCATGGGGTGGTGTTCCATATTCAAAAGCATCAAGCAAAAATCCAAATTTTTCCTTTGCCTCTTCAGGCTCTAATCCTAAAAGAGAAAACATCCGCTCTTGAATAGCCCGCTGGTGAATTCTAATACTACCACCGCCAAGCTCTACCCCATTTAGGGCCAAGTCATAGGCTTGAGCTCTTACTTTCCCTGGATCTGTCTTAAGTAGCTCTAGATCCTCTAGCTTGGGTGCTGTAAAGGGATGATGAATAGCTACATAACGCTTGTCTTCTTCATCATACTCCAGCAATGGAAAATCTACCACCCAGCAAAATTTATAAATGTTAGTATCAATTAGGTTTAATTTCTTAGCTAAATGCACCCGAAGCTGTCCTAGAGCATCAGCTACAACCTGAGGCTTGTCTCCTACAAATAGCAGTAAGTCTCCTGGTTTTCCTGACAGCCTTGCTACAATTTGGTTTAACTGCTCTTCAGTAAAGAACTTGGCAATTGGTGACTTTACCCCTTCTTCAGTGATAATCATCCAGGCTAGACCTTTAGCTCCATAAATTCCAACAAAGCTAGTGAGATCATCTATGTCCTTACGAGAATATTCGCCACAGCCTACAGCATTAATACCCTTTACCTGACCGCCCTTCTCTAGTACCTTTGTAAATACTTGAAATTGAGAAGCAGCAGCAATATCCGCGATAGATTTGAGCTCCATCTCAAAGCGGAGGTCAGGCTTATCAGAACCGTATCTGTCCATTGCCTCTTGATAAGTTAACCGTTGAAAAGGTGTTTTTACCTTTTCATTAATAGCTTTCTCAAAAATGAAGCTAATCATGTTTTCAATCAAATTCAACACATCATCTGTATCTACAAAAGACATCTCCATGTCTAACTGAGTAAACTCCGGCTGCCTGTCAGCTCTTAGGTCCTCATCTCTAAAGCATTTTACTATCTGGAAATACTTATCCATACCAGCAACCATCAATATTTGCTTAAAAAGCTGTGGAGACTGGGGTAAGGCAAAAAACTCCCCCGGATGTAATCTAGATGGTACTAGATAATCTCTAGCGCCCTCTGGGGTGCTGCGGGTTAGCATTGGTGTTTCAATTTCTAAAAAGCCATTTTCATCTAAGAAGTCTCTAATAGCCTTGGCAGTTTTATGGCGCAGCATAAAAGTCTGCTGCATATCTGGTCGGCGCAAATCTAAATATCTATACCTTAATCGTACCGACTCATCTACTTCAACATTTTCTGCAATATAGAAAGGAGGTGTTTTGGCCTCATTTAATATCTGTATCTCTAAAGCGTTCAGCTCTACCTCTCCAGTGGCTAATCTTTCATTAACTGTGCCCTCAGGCCTTGGGGTTACCTTTGCTTTTACAGCTACCACGTATTCATTCCGGATTTTCTCAGCTAAGCCAAACATATCCCCTGCCTCAGGACTAAATACAATTTGCACCAATCCACTTCTATCTCTTAAATCAATAAATATTAGTCCACCATGATCACGTCGTCGCTGTACCCAGCCACAAACAATTACCTCTTGCCCTTCTTCTTTTATGGATAATTTCCCGCAATAATGGGTTCTTTTTAATGTAGCTACTTTAAGTTCCAACTTTTTTTCCTCCTATTTTCAGTGAGTTTAAATTTAAAGATATTCTGTCTTAACCCTTGTTAAGCTGGCTAAGCAAATATTTAGTTATTTCATCAACTTTTATCTCTTCCTGGCTTCCTGAAGCCATATGCTTCACTATGGCTGCATTTCGAGCAAGTTCATCCTCACCTATAATGATACAGTACTGTGCTCCTTTTCGGTCTGCTTGCTTCAGTTGCCCCTTAAAATTTTTCTCTAAATAATCCTTATCAGCCTTAATTCCACTTGTTCTTAACTCTTGCATCAGTTTAAAACCTAATCCATCCGCTGCTGAGCCAAGAGCCACGATAAAAGTATCTAGCTTATTTGCTAAAGGGAGCTTAACTCCTTGATGCTCTAAGGTCATCAATAGCCGCTCTAACCCTAAGCCAAAGCCAATCCCTGGAATAGCCTGTCCTCCTACCTGCTCCACCAGACCATTATATCTTCCGCCACCACCGATAGCGCTTTGGGCTCCGATGCCCTGGTACACTATCTCAAAGGCAGTATTAGTATAGTAATCTAAGCCTCTTACCAGTGTTTCATCCAGCTTATAAGTAATATTTAAAATATCTAAGTATTTTTTCACTGCTGCAAAATGGTCAATACAACTTGGACAGAGGCATGTGGTGATTGTCGGCGCTCCCACTGTTAGCTCTTGACAAGTGCTGCTTTTACAGTCAAGAATTCGCAGTGGATTCCGCTCAAAACGGCCCTGACAATTCTTACATAAGGAGGCCAGCTTTTCCTCTAAATATTGCTGTAGCTTAACCTTGTGCTCTTGACGGCAGGAGGGGCAACCAACGCTGTTTAAGCGCACCTCTAGCCCAGTTAACCCAAGCCTTTTGTAAAAGTCCATGGCTAATCCAATTACTTCTGCGTCACTGCTTGGGTGATTGGTACCAAAAAGCTCTATCCCAAACTGGTGAAATTGACGGTATCGACCAGCCTGAGGTCTATCATACCTAAACATGGGACCTAAATAATACAGCTTAGTAGGCTGGGGATTGGCATAAAGCTTATGTTCAATAAAGGAGCGAACCGTTGAGGCTGTCCCTTCAGGGCGTAAGGTAAGACTGCGCTCTCCTCTGTCCACAAAGGTATACATTTCCTTCTCTACAATATCCGTAGTATCACCTACTCCTCTTAAAAACAGCTCCGTATGCTCAAATATAGGAGTTCTAATCTCCTGATAACCATAGTGCTCGCATATTTCCCGGACTATCCTTTCAATATATTGCCACTTCTCAACATCACCTGGCAAAAAGTCATTAGTTCCTCTCGGTGCAGTTGTCAGCATTTTACAAAATACCTCCTTACTTCCAAAAATTAATACAATCCCAATTAATTTATAAAAAAGCTCTCAATCCATGATAAAAAACGCTTATCAGGGACGAGAGCTATTCCCGCGGTACCACCCTATTTGAACCTTAGTTCCTCTTTTCCTGCGATAACGGTACAACCGGGCTGAGTTACTATAAGTTCACTCTAGCCAATTCATAGGTGTCCTTCATCAAGTCCGCTTAAAAAGCACTTTCAGTCTAAGATGCCTTTTCCCTGTTAAAAGCGATGGCTTAAC
>JAWSUQ010000012.1:0-17109 GCA_033549265.1 Bacillota bacterium | reverse complement strand
ATAAGGCAATGGCCAAGGTGCCATTCATAGTGCATCACGTTGTGCACAGTGCTGAGCTAAGTTGGTTTGCTGACATTCTATTGCCATCAACTCACTCTAATTTTGAGCAGTGGGGTTACTTAGCTCAAAAGCAGGATTTGCACATGCATATGTGGCTAGCTAGACCAATTGACAAGCCTTTTCCAGAGGCAAAAAATCCTGAGACTGAGTATGTATGGTTATTGGCAGAAAAGCTTGCAGAAAAAGGCATTCCTAATCTCTTAGATTACTGTAAGACAATAGTAGATCCTGAAACAGGTAAAGCGCCAACTAATGCTGAAGAGATGGACTTATATACTACTAAGTTCAGAACTCAGCCTGCTTGGGACCCTGCTAAAAACACAACAGGTGACAAACTAAATGGTTGGAATGATTTTGTAGAAAAAGGAGTTTGGAACTCTAGTAAATATGAGTATAAATCTAAGTGGGGTAACTATAAAACTGCTACTAAAAAATTCGAGTTTTATAGCGAAACATTAAAAAACAATTTGGCCAAACATGCAGCAGAAAATAAGACAAAACCAGGAGTAACAATAGACGAAGTATTAGAAGCATGTAACTATCTTGCTAGAGGTGAGATTGCATTTATACCTCATTACGAAGAACCAGTAATTGAAGGAAATCCTGCTCAGTATCCATTAGTATTTGTTGACCATAAGTCTCGTTTGAACCGGGAAGGTCGATCGGCAAACTGTTCCTGGTATCAAGATTTCCATGATGTTGATTTTGGTGGAGAAAAGTGGGGAGATACAATAAAATTAAACCCTGTTGATGCAGCTAAGCTTGGCATCAACCATGGTGATACTGTAAAGGTTAGTTCACCTGTAGGTTCAATGGTTGTCAAGGCGTTCTTATGGGAAGGTATTGTACCGGGTCATGCGGTTAAAACCTATGGTCAAGGGCACTGGAACTTCGGTAAGAATGCTTCCGGAATCGGTGGAAACAATAACCAAATCATTCCAGCGGTGTACGAGCACTTAAGTGGTTCATCTGTATATTATGCGTCTACTCGAGTTAATGTAACAAAGGCGTAGTATAAAATATTAATGGAGGTGTTTTAAGTGACTAAATATGCAATGGTAATTGATCAGCAAAAGTGTACTGGCTGTTCAGGATGCTCTATTGCCTGTAAAGGAGAGAACAATATAACAGATGGGATCTTTTGGTCCCATTACGAGCATAAAACCTCAGGTACTTTTCCAAACGTAAAGCTTGAATTTATGGCAACCTTATGCAATCACTGTACTAATGCTCCCTGTGTGGCGGCATGTCCAACTACTCCGAAGACAATGCATAAAGTTAACAATGGCATGACCTTATATAATTCTGATACCTGTATTTCCTGTCGTAGATGCGAAAATAGCTGCCCTTACAAGCAAATTTCTTTTAATGCTGAGGCGCCCTCCTTTGACGGAAAATATAACACGGCAGAGCCCTTATATACTAATCCTGATCGCAATCTTACTGCTGTTGGTGGCACTAAAGGTATCCGAAAAAAAGGGAATGTGGAGAAGTGTACCTTCTGTGATCATCGAGTGGCTAATGGTGTAGTACCTCGTTGTGTAGAGGCTTGCCCTTCGGATGCTCGTGTTTTTGGAGACTTAGATGATCCCGACAGTGGAGTAAGCAAGCTACTTAAGGCAAATTCTTATGTAGTGCGAAAGCCTGAAACAGGGGCAGAGCCAAACGTATATTACATTAGAGCATATTCTCCAAAGAAATAGTATTTGAATTGAGAACATACTATAATTATAATTAGCATATAAGACTTCCAATAAAAAGAGCGGCTAAACCGCTCTTTTTATCAAATTAACTAGGAGGATTTTAATATGGCACAATCAAAATTAGTACCAGAGAAAGCTAGGGAGGCCTGCTACAAGCTGCTGTCGGTTTGTTATCAATTGCCATCTCAAGAATGGCATCAGGTTCAGTTGATTGATGGTTTAGCACAAGCTTTAGAAATTTTAAATAGTGAAGCGGCAGTAGACGCCAGGGCTATGCTATATATTGTTGATGAAACAAAAGACTTGACCCAATTACAGGTTGATTTTTCAAAGCTCTTTGTTGGTCCAAGCAGGCTTTTGGCTGCACCTTATGCTTCTGTTTACCTAGGGAATGAACGACAGGTTATGACTGAAACAACTGCTGAAGTGGTGGAGTTTTATCACAAAATAGGAATTGATATAGCGGAAAGTAAAGAAATTCCAGATCATATTAGAGTGGAGCTAGAGGTTATGTATTATCTATCCCTAAAAGAAAGAAGATCTATAAATGAAGAAAATGTAGAAGAGGAAAACATGTACAAAGCTTTCCAAAAGGAATTTTTAGAAAGATACTTGGGAATCTGGATAGACGATTTCACAGCACAATTGGAAAAAGAAGCTCCTAGTGATTTTTTTAAACATTTAGCAAGAGTAACTGCGACGTTTATCCACGAGGACATAGCTAGATTTCAATATTAGTTTTTCTAGAGGTGAGGGGCATGGGATTATTCACAAAATATATAAATAAATATATTGAAGAAAAATTTGCAGACTGTCCCATAAAAATTGACCGTGAGCGCTGTGATGCAGTAAACCAATACTGTCAAGAGATATGTATAGAAAGTTGTCCAAATCAGGCAATAGCCAAAGATGCTCAAACAATTGATTATACTAGATGCCAAGCCTGTGGGTGCTGTGTTTCCAATTGCCCTAATGGGGCATTGTCATTAATAAATTTAAAAGACGAAACTATTATCAGAAGCATTCTGCAAAATAGTAGCGGCAAGAAGGTATTTCGCTTTGGCTGCAGCCGCTCCTCCAATTACCATTTAAAGAAAGAGGAATTCAACATTAAAGCAATATCCCAAATTGAAGTTGATTGTCTGGCGCGATTGTACGAGGGAGTTTTATTGCTTCCTTTTGCTAATGGTGTTAATGAAATTTGGGTTGATGTTGCTTCTTGCAAAAATTGTTCTAAAAATCAATCAAGTATGGTGTTGGCTTGTATTAATAGTAATGTTCAATACAGTATTGAATGGCTGGAGCAGCTAGATAAAGAAGGGGTTAAATTAGTAATAGCTTCAGAACCACCGGAATTTATTATGGCAGAGGTCAAGGAGCAGAGTAATAAACTAAATAGTTTAAACAGAAGGGATTTTTTCGCTCATTTGGGAAGCGGTGTCAAGTATAGGTCGCTAGGAATTGTGGGAGAAGTAGCAGATCATGTGCTGATTAATCCTGAACTTAAAGACAGGATGGCATTAAAGCCCAACGAAAGGAGAAATTCTCCGCCCCTCCAACGGGAAATTCTTTTAGCTGTCAGCAGCAAATTAGATCAAACAAAGGATACAGAAAAAACAATAGCAAATTTTGAAGAAATGAAAATAGCAGATGGCTGCATGCTCTGCAATGTTTGCAGTAGGCTTTGCCCTACAGGAGCTATTGAACAAAAAAAAGATGAAATTAATGGCAAAGGTTCTCTGACATATTGGCCCTCTAGATGTATTCAATGTAAAAAGTGTGAGGATAAATGCCTTTATAGGTATGTGTCTTTTGCCGATAATATTAGGATTAACGACTTTATCAATCAGAACGAAATATTGGCTTATGAAGTGAAACTGGTAAAATGTAAAAAGTGCAAAGACAGCTTTCCAATACCACTAGCAAAGGACGAATTATGTCCTATTTGTCAGAAATAACCTATTAAGGGAATGATAAAAAGTTTTTTTAAAAAACTTAAGGACTATTCATACAGGTAAAAAATACCACATGAATAGTCCTATGCATTTTAACTAGCTTTTATGAGGATCATCATGGCATGAAGTGCAGTCTTCTTTACCATAAGCTGGGGAAATATTCTTTGTTGAATCATGGCAGCTCATACATTCACCAACTACAGCAGCAGGCTTGAATTCTGATACGAAGGCTTTATCCATATATTTATTTAGCATCTCAACTGTAAATTTACAAACGTCTGCTGTAACACCAGCACAACGCTCACTTCGCTCAGGAGCTGTTCTTGGCAATCCTGTAGCTTGCATCCAGGTGGTTACAGATACATGACATAAGTTAGAATTAGCTACTGTAGTGGCAACATTCAATCCTTTTGGTTGGAATTGGGGAAATGCTGCATCCTTATAAAAAGCCATTAATTCATTAATTAATGCCTCATTTTCACTGGATTCAAAGAGCATAGCAATTGTGGCAATAGGGGCAACAAGAGCCCCGCATATACTACCCCAGCCGTAAATTCCTCCTTTAAAAGGAGTAAATGCCTCCGGAGGCGTTAAATTAAAAGGATAGCCCACTTCTTCTGCTAGATAACCCAGGACCCCCTGGGCGCCGCCATAGCCTCAGCCATCTTTTTTATAGCCATCATAGCCTCGTTGAGCAGCGATATCTGGATCTAGCTTTTTATAGGCAAATGGCCATTTTGGCACCTCTGGCAAACTGATTTTTGTTGTCTCAGCAAGAGCCTCCTCTTCCAAGGTGCATCCTGAAAGCAGGGTGCTAAGACCTCCAACTAAGGCTAATCCTGCCAGAGAAGTTCCTGCACCTTTTATGAAGCTTTTTCTGGAAATAATTTTTTTCTCATCCATTTTAACAATCTCCTTTCAAATTAATGAAAATTTGTTTATTTATTAATTAAATTTAGTCTAGGACTACCTCCTTTCATAAAGGTGTAAAAAGCACAAAAGCTAGCACCCTTTTAAAAAGTGCTAGCTTTAGACTTCAAGGTCTTTAGCCCCTTGTATAGATAATTTTAGTTATATAACTTATATATTCATATATTATCGATAACCTTAATAAATCCTTGTGAGCACAAAAGCATGCAAAAGTATGCCATGAGTAGGTTGGTGTAAAAAAGCTTATCGTTTTAAGGGTTTCCCATTTTTTTTTTTAACTAAAGGTATAAAAAAATAGTATAACTATTTAAAAGACTTATAGCAAGATAATCAATGGCTTATAGCAAAAAAATCCCAAATAACTTAAAAAATGTAGTATAATATTTCTATAAAACTAAGTGGGGTGCCTATAGTGTGTTTTATAATTGACTGTTTAGGTGAGATGTGTCCAATTCCCATATTAAAGGCTGAAAAAAAGCTCGAGAATTTAAAGGATGGAGATTCTGTGGGGATAATGACAGATCATAGCTGCACGAAAACAGCGGTAGTAAACTATTTCTGTAAAAAAAAAGGCTATCCCTGTAGTGTTGAAGAGATAGATGTAGGTATTTGGGAGATTAGAATTAAAAAGAATAATTAGCAAAATCCTCTCTCTTTTGAAAATAGCAAATGCAAGAAAGATTGGTCCAGAGGAGAAACGATTTTTTCTGGTTTATAAGCTAACGAAATAGTATGATAAAACAAAAATTCCTTTAATCTAATCCCTTTTAACGTCTTATAAAACAAATCCTTTCTAATTGCTAATCTTGGAACTAATGAATAACCCTTACCTGATGCTACTGCGGAAATTATTGCGTTTGTTTGATCAAAAGTTAAGATATTGTTTAATTGGCTCATCTTAATATTTTCTTTCAATAGCTTTTCCTCTATAGTGGAATAAATGCCAGAGCCCTTTTCTCGTAGGATCCAAGGCAATTTTTTAAATTCGTTTAGACTTATTGAATCAATGTCTTTCCAATGATTGTTATATGGAGCAATGATTATTAGCTCATCTCTACCTAACTTCTTTAGTATGATGTTTTCCTTGGCAAAATGTTTTCTGGTTGCTTCACTAATAGGTCCCTCTAAGAGACCAATGTTTATGCTGTTATTTAATAATCGTTCAATTACATTTTCGGTGTTAGTAATGATGGCGTTTACATTTATTTCAGGATGGTTTTCTTGAAAAATATAAATTGTGCAAGGTAGAGCGTATTGGCCTACAGTGCTTGCAGCAGCAATCTTTATATCAGTCTGAAGGAAGCTAGTTTTGTTTATTTCACCTATCATGTTGTCATATAGTGCTAGCATTTTTGTGCCATAATCATATACTTTTTTCCCTACCTCGGTAGGAGTTACCCCTTTATTAGAACGCACTAAAAGGATGTTGTTAAGCTGGTTTTCTAGCTCTTTTATTTGTAGACTTAAAGCAGGTTGACTCATGTGTAATGCTATGGCTGCTTTTGATATGGAGCCTAACTTAACTACTACGCAAAAATACTTGATACTTGTTAATATCATTAGTACTTCACCCCTAAAAGTTATGGGAGTTTACAGCTATGTTATATTTAGATATATGACATCAAATATCCTTTTTTTCCTAATGGGCAAGTTAATTGATTTAAGGAGACTCTAGCATATGAATAAAAAGAAGCATAATCAAGTGAAATTTGGTATGTTACTATTTAGCCTTAATATAATACTTGTTGGAGCATTAGTTTTTTCCAACAATTCAAATGTTGGGGTACTATGGGTGCTTGGTTTGTGCATTGGCTTCGTTATGCAAAGGTCTCGCATATGTATAGCTTCATCCTTTAGAGACATTTTTCTGCTGAAAAACACAGCTATGGCTCAGGCCCTCTTAGTTTACTTAATTTTCAGCACACTACTTTTTGGTTTAGTTTATAGAATTTCGGAACTATCAAATTTAGTTGTGGTAGGAAAAATTGAGCCTGTAGGTTTGTTGACTGTTGCAGGGGCGATTATATTTGGCATAGGAATGGTTATAGCTGGCGGTTGTGTTGCTGGAACAGTCACTAGGATGGGCGAAGGGTTAGTAATGCAATGGATAAGCTTTACCGGCTTAATTATAGGTTCAATATTGGGTGCGAGGCATTTCAATTGGTTTGGCGATAAACTTTATAGCTACCCTAAAGTGTACATTCCAGAATATCTCGGCTTTTTTAACGCAATGCTGTTTCAGATATTATTTCTAGGCACCTTGTTTTTAGTAATGCGATTATATGAAAAAAATAATTCTGTTACTTATCAAATTGCAGCTACATATGAAGCAATAAGTGTTAGAAAACTTTATCACAAGATATTTGTTGAAGCCTGGCCTTACGGTATGGGAGCAGTAATACTGGCAGTGCTGAATGCTCTCTTATTTTTATATCATAAAAAGCCTTTGGGGATTACTAGCAGCATTACTCACATGGGTGCTGGAGCATTGGACTTAGTGGGAATGGATTTTAGCAGTTGGCAATACTTCGATAAAGAATATATATTTTTTGAATATCAGCTAGTTCCACTTGTTATAGCAATGTTTATTGGGTCACTATTATCCTGTTTACTTGCTGGTGAATTTAGAATTAGACCGGTTAGGAAGACTAGGTTTGTAATATCCGCTTTATTTGGTGGAATGTTAATGGGTTATGGCTCTAGGCTTGCCGATGGCTGTAATGTGGGTGCCATCTTAAGTGGGATTCCTTCGTTATCATTACATGGCTGGGTATTTATTATTGGCTTGATCCCAGGTGTATTAGTAGGAATAAAAATATTAACTAATTATCTACTTATATTCGACATGTAGATTAAGTCTCTGCCATGCTAATTAAAGCAAAATATTAAATATTTAAATAGGCAAAAACCCTTAGGTGCATTAGTGAAAAATACTAATAATTAGGTCAGTATATTTAGGTAGTTTACCTAATTTATTATAGCGTTAAATAATGATATAATTTATAACAATTACAGAGTCTCTTCTCCTTACCTTTATATAATAGACTGCTTATATTAGTAGTCTATTGTTTTTATTGTTACCTATCTAGGTAAGTGATATAATTAACAAAAGTATATCAATGAGCTATTGGGGGTAATAGTATGACAAAAGTAAAATTGTTGATTTGGTTATCAATAATTATGCTAGGAAGCCTTATCTTAATAGGTTGCAGCTCCTCTAGCGACATTCCAAAGATATCCTTTGGGGTAGCAGAGGAACAAAGCAGCACTAACTATGATGATAATGCGAATACAAAAGAACCTCTAAAAGTAGCAATAGCTGCAGTAATTTCTGCTAAGGAAAGCATGATTTACTATGAGGATTTAATAAAATATTTAGGTGAAGAATTAAATAGGCCAATAGAAATTGTTCAACGTAAAACCTATGGAGAAGTAAATGACCTGCTTCGGGTTGGACAAGTAGACTTGGCCTTTGTTTGCACCTATGCATATATCATTGGAAAAGAAGAGTTTGGCCTTGAGCTATTAGTAGCTCCACAGGTTAATGGAAAGCCTACGTACCAGAACTACATTATTGTTCCTAAGGATAGTGATGCAGAGAAATTGGAGGACTTAAAAGGAAAACGGTTTGCCTTCACTGACCCAATTTCTTTTACGGGCAGACTTTATCCCACCTATAAGCTTAAAACTATGGGCTATATCCCAGAGGAATTTTTTAATAAGGTCATTTTTACTTATAGTCATGATAATTCCATTAAGGCTGTAGCCCAGGGAATTGTAGACGGGGCTGCTGTAGATGGTTTGATTCTAGAATATTTATACACGGTAGATCCAAGTTATTACGAAAAAATTAAGGTTATTCATAAATCAGATGAGTTTGGGATGCCGCCTGTAGCTGTCCCTGCAACTCTGAAGCCTGAGCTTAAAGAAGAACTGAGGGAGCTGTTTGTGACACTGCATCTTAGTGAGAATAAAGCCATATTACAAAAATTGCAAATAGAGCAGTTTGTGGTAGTATCGGATAGCAACTATGATGGTATCAGAGCAGTGTTAGCATACGGTGAAAAAAATGAGGAATAAGCTCATAGAATATTTTTGGCGGATATCAGATAGATTTAATGTCCGTATGAAAATAATGGGAATTGTGTTATTAGGTATTTTTTTGGTAGGAATTTTCGCTACAATTGAAATAACCACTGTTTTTAACCGTACCTTAACGGAATACCTCCAAAAACAGGGCATCTCAACTGCCCGGGATGTGGCAGCAAGAAGTACTGATTATATTTATACCAATAATCTATACGCATTGCTAGAAATAGTTGAAGATACAATGGACAATAACGAGGATGTCAGCTATATTATGGTACTAGATGTAACTGGACAACCATTGATTCATTCATTTCCTGACGGGATTCCCAAAGGGCTTCGACAGCTAAATACAGTTGAGAAAAATGCGAGGTATAACGTTGTATTATTTGAAAGTGAGGAAGGGCTTATACAAGATATAGCGGTGCCAATATTTGAAGGACGAGCGGGAACTGTTCGACTAGGTATTAGCCATCAAAGCATGAAAGAAACACTCATCACAGCTACTAAGGGTCTAATAGTTGGTATCTTTATAATTTCCTTAATGGGAGTGATCTCGGCCTTAATTATGACGATGGTATTAACTAAACCGTTAAAACAAATTTTAGCAGCTACCAAAGAAGTGGCAGCAGGAAACTATAAAGTTAAATTGCCAATTTTGTGGACTAAAGATGAGTTTGGCCAGCTTTCTAAAGACTTTAACTTAATGACATTGAAGCTTGACCAGTCTCATCATGAGCTACAGCGCTTCAGCGAAGAAATTATTAAGCATAACAAAGAGTTAGCTAGCTTTAACGCTATCGTTAGGACTGTAGGCAACTCCCTAGATTTAAATAAAATTATGCACTGTTCTCTACAGCAGCTAATGGAAATTTTGAACTTGCAATCGGGTAAAATATATGCTGTTGATAAAAGGGTACGCCAGAAAATACTGTTGGGATTTGAAGGTAAGCGTGGAGCTGCTCTAGTGAAAGTTGTTGATATTGAGTTGGAAGAAACAGAAGGGGCAGCCTTAACTGCTATGGAGGCTCAGGTTCCTGTCTTGTACGAGGAAAGCCAGCATAGGTTCAGTTATGTTCCCTTAATAGCTAATAAAGAAGTAGTAGGGCTATTAATGGTGGAAGGGCATAAGCAAGAGATAACCAAAGAAAAAATAGATTTTCTCTGCTCTATTGGCAATCAAATTGGCATTGCCATCCAGAACGCCCAGCTGTGGAATGAAGTTAAACAAAAAGATGAAATAAGAGCACAACTTCTGCAAAAGGTTATTACCGCTCAAGAAGCAGAACGCAAGCGGATCGCTAGGGAGCTGCATGATGAAACAAGCCAGTCACTATCATCGTTTTTGCTTGGTTTGAAAATCATTGAAGGGACAAAGGATCTTAATCATGTCCGCATTCGCGCTGGGGAACTTAGGGAACTAGTATCAACTACTCTTAATAATATTCATGACTTAGCCTTAGAGCTTAGGCCTACTATTCTCGATGACCTAGGACTACTGCCAGCAGTGGAAAGGTATTGCTCCAATATTGCAAGCAAAACAGAACTTGAAATTGATCTTCAGGTAATAGGAAGAGACCATATTATACTTATGCCTGAAGTGGAAACGGCTATTTATCGCATTATTCAAGAGGCTTTAACTAATGTTGTCAAGTATGCCAAGGCTTCATCTGTGAACATTTTGATAGAAAAGCAAGATGATAGCTTGATTGTAATTATTGAGGATGATGGGATAGGCTTTGATGTTTCAAAACTACAAAATCCTTCGCTAGAATATAAGCATCTGGGATTATTCGGAATGGAAGAAAGGGCTACTATTGTAGGGGGAACCCTAACTATTGAATCGGAGCTTGAAGTTGGCACTACAATTTTCTTTAAAGCTTCACTTGGGGAGGTAAGCTGGCGTGATGATCAAAGTAATGCTAGTTGATGACCACTCGGTCTTGCGTAGCGGTTTGAGGATGCTCTTAAATTCAGAGGCGGATTTAGAAGTAATAGGAGAAGCTGGTTCAGGAGAAGAGGCTTTAAGGCAATTAGAAATTTTGACTCCTGATGTAATCTTACTTGATTTAAGCATGCCAGGTATGGGTGGATTGGCTACGTTGAAGCAGATAAAAGAAATAAAACCAGAGATAAAAGTGCTTATCTTGACTATGCATGACGATGTCAAATACCTTCCAAGCGTACTTGAAGCAGGGGCTAGTGGTTATGTTGTAAAGAAATCAGTTGATAATATTGTAATTACTGCTATTAGAACAGTCTCAAAAGGACAACCATACGTTGACAGCTCAATCACTAGTGCTTTTATAACAGGAATAATCAATCAAAAAAAATCTACTGAAAATAAAAAAGAGCAGGCTAATCTGCAAAGTCTCAGCCCTCGTGAAGAAGAAGTGTTAAAGTTTATAGCACTGGGTCATACTAATAAGCAAATTGCGGCTGAATTAATTATTAGTGTAAAAACGGTTGAGGCCCATAAAGCAAGGATTAGAGAAAAGTTAAATATTTTAAAGAGATCAGAGCTCGTCAAATATGCTATTGAAAACAATATTGTTGGGGTAAAGCCTGATTAATAAAAGGAGCTAGGAATTCATTTTAGTTCCTAGCTCCTTTTATTATTAGAGAACTTCACTGTTTATTATACTAGGCGGACGCTGACCTGTGAGCCCTGCCACTAGATTTTCTGCTGCTAGCTTAGCCATATTGAATCTAGTCTCCCCAGTAGCTGAACCAAGATGGGGTAAGGTGACAACATTATTCATTTTTAACAGTGGATTGTCTTTTTCAACAGGTTCGTTGGTAAACACATCTAGCCCAGCTGCTCGTATCGTATTGGACTGGAGCGCTTTTATCAAAGCCTGTTCATCTACAGTTTTGCCCCGAGAGCCATTTATAAATATTGCTGATTTTTTCATCAGCTTAAATTCTCGTTCCCCAATCAGATGCACGGTTTCTGGAGTTAATGGAGTCATGAGACAGACAAAATCCGATTCTTTAAGCAACTCTTCAAGGGTAGAATAGACAGCTTGATATTTAAGCTCGGCTTCTTCGTTACGAGAACGATTATAGTATAATATTTTCATATCAAATCCGCAGTGAGCTCTTTTAGCGATAGCAGTTCCAATACCCCCTAAACCGATGATGCCCAATGTTTTGCCATAAATCTCTACGCCGAATAAATCCTCGCCAATTAGACGATCCCACTTGCCATCTTTGACATACTTATCTAATTCAGGCAATCTCCTGGCGGTGGCTACTAACAAACTGAAAATAAGGTCAGCGGTTGTTTCGTTTAAAATTTTAGGAGTGTTGGTGGCCATTATTTTTCTCTTAGTTAATTCATTGACATCTAAATTATCATAGCCTACTGAAATATTTGAAACGATTTTTAGCTTAGGTGCTTTGTTTAGTAAATCGCTATCAATCCTTAGCGTATTTCCAATAATTCCTTCAGCCTCAGTTAAATGTTCATAAAAAGAGGAAAGGGTTGTGTCATTAAGTTCTTCAATATAAGTTACCTGGCAGCTTTCCTCAATAGACTTTAAAACTTGTTCTGGTATTTTTTTATAGACTATTACTTTAGGTTTCATTCCAATCAATCCTCTCTCAAAAAAACTTGGTGTTTTATATTATATAGTTCTATTAGATTTATTATCTTCCTTTTGTTAAGTTTAAGGATTCCATAAAAAAACAAACAGGAGCAACTAATTCAATATTTTATCTAAAATTCAAAAATAAATCGCTTCAAGCACCCCTGCCCACTTTTTGCGAGATTCTATTGGCCTACATTTAAAACACTAGTAGATATTTTAGCGGAAAATGGAATGGCTTCCAAGCTGTTTGTAGAGCACGATTGGATGCGATTTATCGACTACCGATATGAGCTGCCAGAAAACACTAGAATGATGTTTGAATTCGGTAACCCTAAGTTAGTAAAGGAAAAGCTAGGGAATAAGCATATTATTTCTGGTTTCTACCCCCGTACTCTATTAAAGGCTGGAACAAAGCAGCAATGTATTGACAAAGCAAAAGAACTAATTGATATTCTGGCTCCAGGCGGCAAATATTACTTTGCCCTTGATAAGATGCCGCCTAAACTGCAGATAATGTAAATGTAGAAAATTTACAAGCTGTTTTAGATTACGTATATATAAATACAAACTACTAAGGGATTGGAGAGCCTAACTTTTATGTTACAATAAATTAAAAACTATGAGGTGTTTAATGTATTCAAGATGCCAATGGGTTACTGATGACAAATTATATATAAAATATCATGATGAAGAGTGGGGCGTTCCCGTACATGATGATACAAAGCTTTTTGAATTTTTAACACTAGAAGGAGCCCAGGCTGGATTAAATTGGCTTACTATTCTAAAGAAACGAGAAAGTTATAGAGCTGCATTTGATAATTATAATATTGAAAAAGTCGCTAGTTATGACAACACAAAGGTTGAAGCGCTTATGCTAAACAAAGGAATTATAAGAAATAGATTAAAAATTCAATCTACAATAAATAATGCAAAAGCAGTTATTAAAATACAAAAGGAGTTTGGAAGCTTCGATACATATATTTGGAGTTTTGTTGGAGGTAAGCCAATGATTAATGCTTGGACTAACTTGTCCGATATCCCTGCAAAAACTAGTGAATCAGATGCCATGAGTAAAGACCTTTCTAAAAGGGGATTTAAATTTGTCGGTCCTACAATATGCTATGCTTTTATGCAAGCAATTGGGATGGTTAATGATCATACTATTGATTGTTGTCGGTACCAAGAAGTAAAAAGGCTAATGAAAAAGGGATCTGTTTAAAACAGATCCCTTTTTAAAAGTCGGTTCATTTATCAAGAATTCCGAACCACAAGCACTTCATCGGATTTGGCACAACAACTATTAATGCAGGCCACTACGAATACACGACCAAGTGTTCCTGGAGGTACGTTCCAAAGAATTTCTGCAACTCCAGTAACTGCACTGGGGCAGTCAATGCCAATGAGACTAGCTAGTTCACAGGTTTCAGTGCCAGTAGGCTCCAGGAAAAAGAAGGCCCGGGAAACGGGACGATTGAATGTGGCTCGTACAATTACTCGAGCATTAAGCTGCACAGCGCCATCAACAACCGGCAACGGCTGACCAGTTTCTGTCAAGAAACTCAGGGTAAGCACACGAAGGTCGCACACCGGTGAAGGTTTAGGTGGCCTGGTTGGTATGCATATTACTTGACCCACAAAGATAATATCCGGGTTTGTGATCTGTGGGTTCGCGGCAAGAATATCTGCAACTGTTACTCCAAATTTGCGAGCTATACTGGCCAGTGTTTGAGTAGGTCTGACAGTGAAAAGTTTTCCGTCACATTTTTTGGGTGGACAGGGTATTTGGTCTCCTTTAACAGGATGTTTTGATCGTGTAAGCTTATTATTACCCATTGGTATCATCTCCTTATTAGTAGCTAATATATGATATGTAAAAGTCGAAACAAAGGTGCGGAGAGTAATAATTCTAAGCAAAATTAGGAGATGATAATTATAAGACCAGCACTCTTCTTTTATGATATCTATTAGAACTAAAGGAGAGTGCTGGTCTTATTTATATTATTTTAACATGCCCAAAATCTCTTTCTTAATCTCTTCCTTCCTCTTGTTTACCCCTACAAAGTCCATATTAGGGATATAGTATTCCTCTAGCTTGTCATGTAGTGTTTTGGCTCGTGAGATAAAGTTTACTGCCTTGCCAATAGCAGAGTTGTAGCTGTCTCTGGCAAAAATCATGTCATCACGGTAAAGAGCCAACTTATCTGCCGCGACATATTCAGCGGTATCAAAGACTAAATCCTCAGACGCTGACCGCTGGAAGTGGGGCTTAGTATTGGTGATGACCCCAACCTTTAAGTCAGGCAATAGCAGGTGTTCAATATTAGCAGGGTTTAAGGTACAGTGATATACTTCTACGTTAATGTTGCGGCTCACTGCTTCATCCACCAGCTTCTTCATAATAGTACTTTTGCCGGTGCCTGGATCGCCGTTAATAAGAATTTTCTTATCTAGACTATGGAAGATGGTGTCTAGGTAATTTACTAGACCATCAGGGGTGATGCCAGAGCCAAATAGATGGCGAGTACTTCCAGCAGTATCATTATAGGTGTCACCTAAAGCTTCATTAATAATAGTTTTAGCCAGCTTGTTTAGACCCACAAAATCTAAGGCAGACTCATCTGTGTAGTAGCACTCCTCAGCATCCCTGAAGCTTTGAGCAGCCGCCAGGTAATGATAAGCCCTTCTAAAGTGTTGCCCAATAGATTTATTTGTTGAAATAATTAGATCCTTGTTCTTCTTCATCTTGACGTCATCCCAGTAGTCTCCTAGGTGAACGATAGTGTCTACTCCGCCTGGGTTTTTGGGATCTACAATATGGGGTGCCGTTCCGTCAACCATGGCCACTTTGATTGAAGGAATGTAGATGCCGTCGATGGAGCCGTTATCTGAAGAGCAGCAGTGAAATTCAATAGGAACCCCCTTATCCGCTACAGCCTTGCCAATGTCCTTCATCATGCTAGATTTACCTACTCCGGGGCCTCCTTTAATCACATAGATTTTGTTGGCATCAATAGGAGCCAGGTAGTCATAAAACGAGTAAAAACCCTTGTAGGTATTACCTCCGGGAAATACCTTTTTAATAATACTCAAGTCAATCGCCCTCCTTTTGTGTTATCACTATATATGTTATTTAGGCTATAGGGTAAGGTGTTTGTCTTTTTATGAAAATTTTTTATGTAAAAATCATTGACAATAGAACATGTCTGGGAGTACAATATGACTAAGAAGTCATATGACTAACTGGTCATATGACGTAAAAGTCATAATGTGCAAAAAAATAGTCCAAAATAATTATATCTAACAAAAAGAGGTGATGTAATTGCCAAAACAAACTTTTCTCAATCTGCCTGAGGATAAACGGCAACGAATTATTGAAATAGCTATTGATGAGTTTGCCAGCAGAAGCTATAGCAAAGCATCATTGTCAAATATCGTAGCTCGGGCAGGGATTGCAAAAGGCAGTATGTATCAATATTTCGAAGACAAAAAAGACTTATATATTTATCTGCTTGAGCTGGCTGGTCAAGAAAAGCTAGTCTTTCTGCAGGGACAACAGGTTGACGTAACAGCTGATTTCTTTACATTATTTGAACAGATGCTGACGGCAGGAACTAAGTTTGGCCTAGAGCACCCCCAATATGGTCAATTAATGGCCAGTGCCATGGACCCCTCTGGGGAGGAAGTATTGAAGGAAATTAATGTTAAGTTTAGGAAAATGGGTACAGATTTCATGGTGAATCTTATTAAGAAGGCTCAAGCAGAGCACAAGGTAAGGCTGGACTTAGATCCTAAGCTTACTGGTCACTTGCTTCAGTCAATGATGGGGAATGGAATTTTGGAATATTTTCTAGGAGAATTGAATTTAAGTATGCATGATTTTTTAGCAGACCCTGAAAGCGTCAAAAGAATTTCTGATGAAGAGTTTAAGCGAGTTATTAGTCAAGTAGTAGAAATAATAAAAGGTGGCCTGGAGGTGCGTTAAATGAATTTTTTTAAAGTTTTAGGGATAATATTTGGTTTAGTTGCATTGCTTAAACCTGTATACATGCATTTGATTCCTTGGGATGAAAATAAATTTTTAGAAAAGTTTTATGGACAAAAAAGATCTAATTTAATTGTGATAATTTCTGTTATTGGTTTGGCATTAGTTGTATTTACCTGGTATAAGCACTTCACTACTGATATTCCCTATTCAATAGTGTTGACTTTATTATTCTCCCTAACAGCAATTAAGGCCATAAAGCTTTTATTTAATTACCAGCAGTTTCACAGCTGGGTAGCTAAGCTTCTTAGGAAGGATAAGGGACGGGATATAGTATTAATTGATATCGGGGCCGGGGTGTTTGGCTTAGCAGTTTTATTACTTGCATTATTTGTCTACTAGTTATTAACTATGCCTGAAGAGGGAGGGTGAGTTAAATGATTACCGTAAGAGGATTGGTTCATCAGTATCCGCAAACCGATAAAGCTGCTGTAAAGGATATTAGCTTTAATATAGAAAAGGGTCAGATATTTGGTTTTTTAGGCCCCAGTGGCGCAGGAAAAAGTACAGTTCAAAATATCTTAATTAAGTTGCTGCCTCTTCAAAAGGGGGAGGTACTGTATAATGCTAAAAATTTAAATCAGTTGGGAAGAGATTTTTTTAATGAGCTAGGAGTTTCCTTTGAACATCCTAACCTTTTCCTAAAGCTGACTGGTCTGGAAAATCTTAAATTTCATGCGGGGCTCTATGAAGGAGAAACTGAAAATCCAGAGAAAATATTGGAACTGGTGGGCCTTGAG
>JAWSUQ010000011.1:0-17246 GCA_033549265.1 Bacillota bacterium | reverse complement strand
ACCACTTAACGGCGGAACCCCTGCTAGGGATACACCGGCGATAAAGAACAGCCACGCAATTAATGGGTAATGTTTGATCAATCCACCCATTTTAGATAAATCGGTAGTACCGGTAATCTTCTCGGTAGCGCCACATAATAGGAACAAGCAAGACTTAACAATAATATGGTGAGCTATATAATAAATAGCTCCGGCAATAGAAAGGGTAGTATAAACACCTAGGCCCATTACCATATATCCTACCTGGCTAATAATGTGAAAGGACAGAATTCCCTTGTAATCCATCTGGGAAATTGCTCCTAATACCCCAAAAAACATGGTGCCGCCAGCTAAAAACAGAATAATGTTGTGAGTAAAGCCAGCATCGTGGATAAAGATCAAAGTGAAAACCCTGATTAAAGCATAGATCCCTACTTTGGTCAACAGACCACCAAACAGAGCGGCGATTGCGCTAGGCGGTGTCACATAAGAGCGAGGCAGCCAGAAGTAGACTGGGAATAGAGCACCCTTAATGCCAAACACCAGCATAAACATAATGGCAATAACTGTTATAATCCCCTGATTTTCCACCTGGGCCACCTTTACTGCCAGGTCAGCCATGTTTAATGTTCCAGTAACAGAGTATAATAACGCTACCGCCACTAAAAACAGGGTTGATGAAATCATGTTGATTAATACATATTTTACTGATTCTCTTAACTGAGGCTGCTCTCCTCCTAAAACTATCAGGATATAAGAGGATAACAACATAATTTCAAAGAATACAAACAGGTTAAAAATGTCCCCTGTTAAAAAAGATCCGTTAATTCCCACCAATAACAGGTGGTAAAAGGGATAGTAATAATGTTTTTCTCTACCTTCATCAATGGTATAGAAGGAATAGAACATTACTACGGCACCAATAATATTTGATAAAATCAGCATTATTACACTAAAGGTATCTGCAACTAGTACAATTCCAAAGGGAGGCTGCCAGCCACTTGCTGTCATCAGCTGAATGCCCTCAGTAAATACTAAATTGGCAAGATGGAAGGCTAGCAATACCCCTGCTATCGATACAATTCCACTAATAATCCGCTGCCGCCTTACGTTTTCTCTAAAGAAGAACATGGCAATTGCAGTGACTAATGGAAGCAATATTGGTAAAACAACTAAGTTATTATTCATCTTCCACGCCCCTCAACTTATCCAAGTCATCAGTCCCTAGCTCTTGATAGGTTCTGTATGCCAACACCAGCACGAAGGCCGTTACTGCAAAACCAATAACAATGGCAGTAAGAATTAAAGCCTGTGGCAATGGATCAACAACTGGGCCGCCTGCTTCTGTCAACAAGGGGGGTGCTCCTGTCTTTAAGCCACCCATAGTTAAGATCAATAAGAGGGCGGCATGGGATAAGAGTCCCGTTCCCAGTACTACTCGCAGTAGACTTCTAGTCATAATCAAATAAGTGCCGGCAGCAAATAAAATTCCAATAACTATTGACATTAACAGTTCCATTTATCTGTCCTCCCCTATGGTCAAGATTACAGTCATGGCTGCTCCTACTACAGTAAAGTAAACACCTAAGTCAAATATGGTAGCAGTAGCCAGTTCTGTTTTGCCAAGCAGAGGCAAGTAGTAATAATCAAAGTAATGAGTGAGAAAAGGGTCACCAAACAGCATAGGAATGAAGCCGTAGCCTATTCCTATTACTAAGCCAATGGCCGTTAAAGTCTTAAAATCAAAGGGCAGTGCTTCCTTAAGAGTCTTAGCGTCAAAGGCTAGATAAACTAGTACTAGGGCTGCAGTGGTCATTAGACCAGCAATAAATCCCCCTCCAGGATTGTTGTGACCAGCAAAGAATAAAAAGAAAGAAAAGGCGATTACAATAAACAAGGCTTTTTTGGCAATTGTCCTAAAAATCAAGTTTTCGTTCATGATTGTTTACCCCTTTTCAATCTCAGCATAATCATAGCGTAAACAGCAAAGCCTGCTATTCCTAGTACTGTTATTTCACCCATAGTATCAAAGCCTCTAAAGTCAACTAAAATTACGTTAACGATGTTTCTTCCTCCAGCCAGCTTGTAGCTGTTCTCCACAAAATAGGCGGATATGGATTCGAAGCTTTTTAAGTTATGGGCAGAAATGGCCATTACCGTCATCACAACTCCAGTAAGCACTGACACCACAACATTTAATCCTTTAATAGTGCTTTTGCCTGTCTCCGGTACAATTTCCTTCGGCAGGTGATAAAACACCAATAGGAATAGGGCCAGGGTTACTGTCTCTACTATTAGCTGAGTTAATGCCAGGTCAGGTGCCCGGAACAAAATAAATAATAGTGCTACAGAGTAGCCAACCATCCCTAAAGCAATAATTGCTGCCAAGCGAGATTTGGATAGTACTACTGTGATAGCTGCAGCTACAATCAGTACTGCTATAATTGCCTCATATATGGCTATTGGGGCTAAATTAACCATGTTAAAGCTAAAGCCTTGTCTTAAATAGATTGTCCCACCGGCAACTAAAACGGTAAAGCTCATGATAAACAGGATATAGTCTCTTAGGTATCCTGTCATTTGCCAATCGGTAATCTTTTTGGCTCCTTTAACCATATTGACTATAGTCCAGTCGTAAACGGCGTTTGAGCTTGGTCTAGCTGGAACCAGCGCTAAGATTTGCTTCGTTTTGCCTAGCTGCCAATACAATAATCCACCAAATACAACTACTGCCATACTCATTACTAACGGCAGGTTAAAGCCATGCCATAAAGTAATTTTTATTTTCATGGGCTCTGTTAATATTGCTTCTGTTACAGGGCCTAAGATAGTATTGCCAACGATTTTTGGGTAAAGTCCAATAATGATGTTCAGGGATGCTAAGAATAAGCCGGGAAGCAACAGCCCTAATGGTGCCTCGTGAGGCTTTTTGTCAGTATCCTGGGTCAAAGGACCAAAGAATACACCGTGGAAAATCATCATTGAGTAGACAAAGGTAAAGATACTACCTAATAAAGCTATGGATGGAAACAGGATTGTCCAAGGGCTAGCTTGGACATAGGTGGTAGACAATGCCTCTAATGATGCCACAAAGAACATTTCCTTGCTTAAGAAGCCGTTAAAAGGCGGCACGCCGGCCATTGCTAGGGTACCAATCCCTGCTATAGCTGCTGTATACGGCATTTTCTTGGCTAGTCCACTTAGCCTACGGATATCTCTAGTGCCGGTTTCATGATCTACAATTCCTACCATCATAAACAGACTACCCTTAAAGGCTGCATGATTTAACAGGTGGAAGGTAGCTCCTAAAATGGCTGCCGGAGTACCATAGCCCAGTAAAGTGACAATTAGACCTAGCTGACTGACAGTAGAAAATGCCAGAATTGCTTTTAAGTCTGTTTGCCGGATGGCTAAAAATGCACCCATTACCAGCGTCAATATCCCCACAGTTGATACTATCAGGAACCAAGCAGCTGTCCCTGCTAAAATTGGGGTTAAACGAGCAATCAAAAAGATACCTGCCTTTACCATAGTAGCAGAATGCAGATAGGCACTAACTGGAGTAGGTGCCTCCATGGCATTAGGCAGCCATATGTGAAACGGAACTTGGGCAGATTTAGTAAATGCACCAATCAAAATTAAGATTAAAGCCGGTAAATAAAAGGCATGTGCTTTGATAACTTCCGCCTGGGCCACCAGCTCCCTAATATCAAAGGTTCCAGTGATAACGTACAACAGCACAAACCCTGCCAGCATGGCAAAGCCACCTAATACAGTGATCATCATAGATTTTTGCGCACCGTAACGGGATTCGTTACGATAGTACCAAAATCCAATCAGTAGGAATGAGGAAAAGCTTGTCAACTCCCAGAAAATATAAAGTAAAATCAGGTTGTTAGATGTTACTACACCAAGCATCGCACCCATAAACAAGAGGATATAAACATAAAAATTGCCTAATGGCTCCTCAGAGTCTAAATAAAAAATAGAGTAAAGAACCACCAGGGTGCCTATTCCTGTAATCAACATGGTAAAGAGCAAGCTTAACCCATCTAAATACAGGGTAAAGTTAATACCAATCGAAGGAATCCATTGATAGAGCACTTGTACTACTTCGCCATTCATCAATTGGGGTAGGTGAGAGGCAAAGAATACAAAATTTAAGAAGGGAATTAATGCTACAAACCAGCCTACATGAAACTTAACATAACGATTTAGCACCGGAATTAATGGTGCCAGAAGAAATGGAGAAAGTACTGCTAATGTTAAAGCCATCTTAAACCTCCTTACGTAATTAGTAATTTGCTTCATTTTGTATAAATAAAAATTTTAAAAAAAATTTTAATGCAAAAGTTAGTGGAACTGTATTTAACCACGTAAATTTTCCATATTATGTTAACTGATTGAACGCGATTACATAAATATTATCATAACTATTTTAAGCTAGTCAAGGAAACTAGCTTCTTGTAATCTTTGGTACTCCTGGAATTTAAGGGCTGTTATTACTGACGCAATGGTTTTGAGTAGTTGCCCACCAGCACCTCTGGCAACTCTTGTTTAAAGGCCGCTAAGAAGTTTAATATTCCCATAGGTTCACTTTTTGCCTTAGGCAGCAGCTCTAAATAATGGTCTGGATCTATATTTAGGTTTCTCAACTGAATCATTTTTACTCCTGTATCCTTCACTAGCTTTATCAAAGCCACTAGCTCTTCCTCTCGATCATTAACTCCGGGAAATATCAGCAGATTAAAGGAGACAAATACTCCGTGCTGCTGTGCTATTTTCAAAGACTCCACTACATTGGCAAAGCTATAGCTCTTAGGCTGGTAATAGGCTTGATAAAGCTTGGGGCTAGGGCTGTTAAGGCTCACTCTCAAAGAGTCTATGCCAGCAGCACAGAGCTTTGCAATACCCTTAGTATAGCCAGCATTAGTATTCATATTAATTGTCCCTAAATTAGTTTTTGACCGCACCTCTCTAATAGCTTGACTGACCAAGTCTGCCTGCAGGGAGGGCTCTCCCTCACAGCCTTGTCCGAAGCTAATAATGGCTTCATCGGCCCGAGTCAAATGATAAAAGACCAAGTCTGTTATTTCGGCAACAGTTGGCACAAAATCTAATCGGCGCTGGGGAGCTGGACAGCATTCGGAGGGTTGTTCTGAAATGCAACCAATACAACTGGCGTTACATACTGGTGAGACAGGAATTCCCGCTTCCCATCTTTGATAAAACATATTCTGGGCTGTAAAACAGCCATATTCCACGGCACATAGGCCTAATTGTTTAATAATTCGATTTTCAGAAAAAATTTCCTGCTTTAGGTCTACTAGACTTTCTATATTTTTATTATATACTGCTGGATTCCACTTCCTATTGTCATCGGTTTGCTTTGCTGCTACATATATTTGACCATCCTTCATGCCGCACAAGGTATAGCCTAACAAAGGCACCGGTCTTTTTCCTTTGCCGCCAGTAAAGGCCGGTAACAGAGTTCTAGTATAGCCTTGAGGGAGTAGTGCCCCTACGGCAAAAACTGGCTTGTCACTATTTATATATGGATTTGTCTTAATCGCTGTGAATTGGTCTTGCTCCAGGTCAATAGCTACAGGGTTTCTCTCAGGTATCATAGTTAAGGTAGCCCCTTCTGGCAGCGGAATCATTTCTTCCTCTAAGGGCTCCACAAAGCTATTACCCTGCCTGCCTACCACCCCTAAACCCGGGGCATCATAGAGCTTGCCGTTTATATCTGAAAATAGAGTTTTCCACATTAGAATTTGCTCCTCTCTTCAGCCACATATTATTGCCGCTTCATTGCGCTTTTTTTCATCATCTTTGAAAACGATTTTGTTCTTAGTATAAACGAAAATTAAGTTATTCTCAATTAAACATAATGACCAAAAAAGATAAGCCCCAGTAAGATTAATATAATCCTACCAAGGCTTATCAGCAAAATAGTACATTTCTTTACTTACATTACTAGAGGAAGGCTACTTTAACAGCCTTAAAGGATCTATGGCCTTGCCGTTTTGATGAACCTCAAAATGCAAATGGGGCCCAGTAGATCTGCCGGTGCTGCCTATTTTAGCAATAGGGTCACCTTGCTCTACCCAATCACCTTCACTAACTAGCAAGCTGGAGTTATGGGCGTACAGTGTACTAAATATTCCATTATGCTCGATTATAACCGCTTGTCCATAGGTTCCTCGCCATCCAGCTGCAACAATTTTACCACTAGCTGCTGCACGGACAATATCACCAGTGTCGGCGGCAATATCCAAGCCATAATGAAACTCACCCCAGCGGCGGCCAAAGTTTGAAGTAATAATACCTTGCACTGGCCAACCAAAGCTAACGGTTATTCCACTGACCTGTGAAGCTACGCTGCCACCCGATGCAGGCACAGTAGCTTGGGCTGGGATAACTATTTCCTCTCCTATTGTAAGTCGATCTGGATTTTTTAATTTGTTATAAGCAATTAATGTGTCCATCTCTACGTCATATGCTTTGGCAATTCCAGATAGTGTATCGCCCCGTTTAATCTGGTAGATAACTGATTGCCTTTCCCCTGCTCCAATAGCTGGTATTGTAAGCATTAGACCTACAGATATTAAGTTTGGATTGCTAATTTTGTTTAAGCTAATTAACTGCTCCATGTTTACTTGAAACTTCTTTGCTATTGTCAGCAGAGTATCTCCCTGCTTGACAATATAGACAGTGTTACTAGCTCGGGTGCTGTCTACATTAGGTAGTAATTGTTCTACTACCCTAGGAGTTGGATCCTTAAAAAGCCAAGCGTGAGCTGGTTTAACTCCCAGCGCTAGCCCAAGGATAAATGTGATTAGCGTAACTAAGCTAACCCTACGTATCCAAGGATCCAAGGCTTCTCTTTGCAACACCTTTCTCACCTCACTATGAATTTACGTGTGGAATATATTGTTATCGAAACCCACACAGAAGCTATTTTTGCCAAATAAGGTGAGAAATATACAGGAGGCAACGGTTATTCTATCTATGAATATAACTTCAAATTAAAAAGTTCTAAGTTTGTCCAGGGAAAGTTTAAAACTCGCTGCGCTCAGACAGTTAAACTTTCCACCTGGACTTCACTAAGAACTTTTAGTAATTCTCCGTTAAAATTTTAGCTAGAATAACCGTTGCCTCAGGGCTACAAGAATCTGGGGTCAAAGTAAAAATTACTTCCCGCACTACCTGCCTCTTGGGGTCTGAAAAAGATTATGCAAGTAAGAAGTTCTGCCCGTTATCTATCTGCTGGGCTGTTGGGAAACAGCTTGGGCATAGCCCGCAGCAGGTCTTGGTTTGTTTTTGTTTTCTTTAATCCGTCGATGATCATTTCTGCTACTTCTGGGGTACCCATGTTGTTAGAAACTTTACGGAAGTGCCACATTAGGTCTAGTTCTTCTTTGCTTAACAGCAGCTCTTCTCTTCTGGTGCCGGAGCGCTTCACGTCTACTGCTGGGAAGATTCTGCGCTCTGCCAGCTTGCGGTCTAGGATTAGCTCCATATTGCCTGTGCCTTTGAATTCCTCAAAAATTACTTCATCCATTCTACTGCCGGTCTCTATTAGCGCTGTGGCAAGGATTGTCAAGCTGCCACCTTCCTCCACCTTGCGGGCTGCTCCAAAGAAGCGCTTTGGCTTGTGGAGGGCTGCTGGATCAACACCGCCTGACAGGGTACGACCGCTTGGTGGTACCACTAGGTTAGAGGCCCGGGCTAATCTGGTGATGCTGTCCATTAGAATAACTACATCTTTTTTATGTTCTACTAGCCTTTTAGCTCTTTCTAGTACCATCTCTGCTGCCTTCACATGGTTATCCGCTGGCTCATCAAAGGTTGAGCTAATAACCTCGCCTTTAACAGAGCGCTGCATGTCAGTAACCTCTTCAGGTCGTTCATCGATTAGCAAAATCATTAGCACTACATCGGGATGATTAGCTGAGATGCTGTTGGCAATATTTTGCATAAGTACTGTTTTTCCTGTTCTAGGGGGAGCTACTATCAGCCCCCGCTGCCCCTTCCCTAAGGGTGCAATTAAGTCTATTATTCTAGGAGCAACGTTGTTAGATACTGTCTCAAGGGTGATTCTCTCTTGGGGATAAATGGGCGTCAAAGCGTCAAAATGCAGCCGCTTTGGCGACAGCTCTGGATCTTCTCCGTTTACTGTCTCCACCCGCAACAGGGCAAAAAACCGCTCGTTATCCTTAGGGGGACGAACTAGTCCTCCTACTAAGTCACCTGTTCTCAAATCAAAACGACGAATTTGAGAGGGAGATACATAAATGTCGTCAGAGCTTGGCCAATAAGCAAATGGCCGCAAAAAGCCGTATCCGTCAGGAAGAATCTCCAATATGCCCTGTGCTGACAGATTAAGGGCTGGTTTTGTCTTGCTTTGCTGCTTTAAAATTTCAAAAATAAGTTCTTTTTTTCTCAGTCGAGAATAACCTGATAGCTCCATCTCCCGGGCAATTTGATACAACTCCGCCAGGGTTTTGGATTCTAAATCACCAATTTGCAATTTTGTTCACCTCATAAATATAGTTTACTTTTCTTTAAAAACTAGTTGTTTTTTATTAATTGAGAATTTGGTTTTGTAATCTTTGTAGGATTAACAAGAAGGGACTATGGAAGGTTCCATTCATTACCATTATAACCATATCTGCGGGATATTAACATTATCAACTAAAATCTTTGTTAACAAATTTTAGTATAACTGATATGTTGCATATCGGTCAAGTTCTGATACTAAAATAAAAGACTGTCAGCAAAGTATTGGGTTAGCCACTTTGGGTTACGCCCACTTTGCCAACAGCCTTCTTGTAATATTTTATAATCTAAAATGCTTTTTAGCTGGTTTGTGCTTCACTTACTCCATATTGGGAATGATATTGTTGCCGTAATTTGGCTTCTTGTCAAACCGATGGATGGCTTCTATAAATCTAATAGTACCTGTTTTTGCTCTCATTACTAATGTATGAGTGGTAGCACCCTTGCCGGTAAACTGAACTCCCTTAAGCATATCACCGTCAGTAATGCCAGTAGAGGCAAAAATCACGTCTTCCCCTTTTACTAGATCATCCATCTTTAAGACCTTATGAATATCAGTAATTCCTAGTTTAGCAGCTCGAGCCTTGTCTTCTTCATCCTCAGGCCAAAGTATTCCTTGCATTTCACCACCTAAGCATTTTAGGGCAGCCGCTGCAATAACTCCTTCTGGAGCGCCCCCGATTCCCAATACTAGGTCTATACCTGAGCCTGGTATAGCGGCAGCTACTGCTGGAGAAACATCGCCATCGGAAATAAGTTTAATTCTTGCCCCAAGCTTGCGGCACTCGGCAATGATGTTATTATGTCTAGGGCGATCAAGTATTACCACTGTTAAATCGGCCACATTCTTTTTATTGCATGCGGCAACTATTTTTAAATTATCTGCTACTGGTGCTAAAATATCTATTTTCCCGGCGGCTTTAGGTCCTACCGCAATTTTATTCATATACATATCTGGTGCATGTAGTAAACAGCCCTTTTGCGCTACTGCCACTACTGCAATTGCACCGTTTAAGCCCTTGGCAATAATATTGGTACCCTCTAACGGGTCTACCGCCACATCTAGCTCCGGTGGGCTGCCAGTACCTAAGCGCTCACCAATATATAACATAGGGGCTTCGTCCATTTCCCCCTCACCAATAACTACTGTGCCGTTCATTTGGATTGTGTCAAAAACTGCTCGCATTGCATTTGTTGCCGCATCATCTGCTGCAATCTTATCCCCTTTTCCCATCCAGCGGGCGCTTGCTAATGCAGCAGCCTCTGTCACTCGGGCAAATTCCAGCGCTAGCTCTCTTTCCATTAAAAATCCCCCTCTTTCAAACTATAAAACCTATGGCGATTTCACTGATAATCCCCACTATGATATTTAAGCATATGGAGGCTACTTTCCTCCTTTATTTCTTAAATACATTATCCCAGTCAGCCATGAATTTTTCAATGCCAATATCTGTTAAGGGATGCTCCGTTAACTGCATAAGCACTTTAAAAGGAATAGTAGCAATATGGGCTCCAGCTAATGCTGATTGGGTTACATGCAATGGATGACGGATGCTGGCGGCTATCACCTGAGTATCTAGCTGATGATAGGAAAAGATAGTAACGATATCGTCAATTAACTGAATACCATCGTGGCCAATGTCATCTAGCCTTCCTAAGAAGGGGCTGACGTAGGTGGCTCCTGCTCGAGCAGCCATTAGCGCCTGATTGGCAGAGAAAACAAGGGTAACATTGGTCTTTATGCCGGCAGCTGTCAATTTCTTTACGGCTTTCAGTCCTTCTTTAGTCATAGGAATTTTTATCACTATATTAGGGTGAATCTTAACCAACTCATTTGCTTCTGTTATCATTCCTTCAGCCTCGGCGCTGATAACTTCGGCACTAATAGGGCCATCTACAATCCCGGATATTTCTTGAACTACCTGGGCAAAGTCCCTTCCCTCCTTGGCTATTAGAGAAGGATTAGTTGTAACTCCACCTATTACTCCTAGGCTATTGGCCTCTTTAACTTCTGCAATATTAGCGCTGTCTAAAAATAAAATCATCTTAAAATCACTCCTTTATTTTTTCACCTGCTTATTAATTTTTCTATTGTTGAACTCATGTTATTATGCCCTAATTAAGCATTAAAATATTAAGGACAGCCTCAGCTGTCCTCCTTCTGCTAGTATTATTTAAGTATCTTTAATCCTCTTGATTATGCTTTTTTTATGCCTTGCCGCTGCTACCAAACACCCTGATTTTTTCTCTAACTATATCTACAGTTGCTTTCTTAGCAGGTCCTAATAGCTTTCTTGGGTCAATTTCGTTAGGATTCTTGGCAATAGCTTCCTTCACCGCTGCAACAAAGGCCTCCCGAATGTTAGTATCTATATTTACCTTCCTTACCCCTAAAGCAATTGCTTCTTTAATAGCTTCGTCCGGAACCCCAGATGAACCGTGAAGCACGATTGGAATTGTCACCAGCTCTCGCACCCGCTTCAACCGATCAAAGTCTAGCTTAGGTTCACCCTTATACTGACCGTGAGCAGTACCGATAGCAATTGCCAGGGAATCTACCCCTGTCTGCTCCACAAAGTACTTAGCTTCCTCTGGGTCTGTAAAGGTAGCATCTCGGTCACTTACTGAAATATCATCTTCAGTACCACCTATTTTGCCAAGCTCTGCTTCCACTGAAACTCCAACTGCTCTAGCTACATCTAATACCTTATTGGTGATAGCAATATTTTCCTCAAGTGGATACTTGGAGCCGTCAATCATCACTGATGTAAAGCCGTAGCGAATACACTGCATTACCTGATCAAAGCTAGTACCATGGTCTAAATGCATAGCTACCGGCACTGATGCCTTACTGGCTGCTGTCTTGGCCATGGCCATAATGAAGTCTAATCCAGCGTATTTAATAGCTCCTTGACTAGCTTGCATAATAACAGGGGAATTTTCCGCCTCCGCCGCTTCTACGATGGCCTGAACAATTTCCATGTTGTTGCAGTTGAATGCACCAACAGCATATCCTCCAGCCTCTGCTTTTTTTAATAACTCTGTTACCGTTACAAGTGCCATTATTTAGTTGCCTCCTAATTCCTATTATTTCTTATGCTGCTTTTTTCCTTTAGTTAGCTTGCCCGATTTTTTTATATTGAAGCCACCTTTGGTCAATTTAATTTCTGCTGACTCCTTGATAAGTAAAATATCCTGCTCAGATTCAGCGTAGATTGTGGCAGAACAATCACATTGTCCACATATTAATTCAAGTCTTTCTGGAAATACCTCTATGTCTACTTGATAGTTGCCGCATTCACAGTATAGAGAATCGTCCTCCGCAATTTCATAAAGGTAATCTAATACCTCGTACATCACCTCAGGGCTATCAAAATAGTCGCCAAAACCCATTTCCTCGGCCATCTCCCGTAGGGACTTATCCTGCTGGTGAATATAATCCTTTACTTTGCCTTTAGGTCCAATAAAGCCTATTTCTACTCCCATATCATCACAGCTAATAATCTCTACCTTATCAGACCAAATCCTCCTTCTAGACAAATAAGATAGATGCTTTGTTTCACACATTATGCACTTAGTTTGCATCCAAAATTTTTCCCAATCCTTGGTGCCAATAGTTACTAAATTGGTGCCACAGCTACAATCTATTTTAACTTGCTTTTTCTTCTTCCCAAAGGAAAACAAGGATAACAAATGAAAATCCAAGCTTCCACATTCAGGGCAGCGAATAGCAATTACATTGCTAGTGGAAATTAACATAAAAAAACCCCCCTTCCACTATTTTTATTCGCCAGTCTATTTAGAATTCCTTCAGTTTTCTTTAAAGATTCTAGCAAGAAGAGCACAATCTTTCGGCAGGCATGGCTTCACTAACTAGCCTAGAAATCATCTCCAGCATTTCCTCAATGTTAAAAGGTTTAGTTAAGAAGTGTTGTACACCCAGTTGCTTTGCCTGCTCCGCTAATAAATCCTCTCTATATGCTGTCATCATCACAAACTGAGATGATAACTTTGCGTCTTGAAGATTCGCTAATACCTCTAGGCCTGACATTCCTGGCATTTTCATATCTAATAAGACTATATGAAACTTTTCTTCTGTTAGCTTTTTAAGAGCTTCTCTCCCATCATTAGCTGTAACTACCTGAAAGCCACCTTCTGCGAGCGCATGCTCAAGTAACAGCCTCATTCCTGGCTGGTCGTCTACTACTAGAATTTTCTTCATATTAGCCCCTAGCGGGATCACACTCCTTTATCCTATTTTTTTATTTAATTTTTATTTTTCTATGTCTAAGATGTCCACAAACTGAAAGTTTATTGGCATTTTGATAAGAATCTTAGTTCCTTTTCCTAGACTGCTTTCCACCTCCATCGTGCCTCCATGCTCTCGAATTGTTTTGTAGCTCAGGGCTAGCCCTAATCCCATGCCGTCAGGCTTATTTGTAAAAAAGGGATTAAAGATTAATTCCCTTTCTTCTTGAGCTATTCCAGCTCCCGTATCGGAAAGCTCTATTGTTACCTGCTCCAGGTTTTCTGAATAAACGCCGATATTTAATTTTCCTCCATCCTCCATTGATTGAATACTATTCTTTACTAACTGAAAAAATACCTGCTTTAGCTTAAAGGTGTTGCCTAGAACCGGAGGGATGCCACTGTCAAAAACTGCATTTACAGTAATATGATTTAAGCTTCCCTCCTTGCGTTCATCATGCAGCACCTCGTCAATTAGCACCGGTACGTCTATCCAGTCCACTTCCCCCAGCTCACTTTTAGCTAACCCGTCCATCTTGCCAATGATATTGTTGATCTGCTCTGTTTCCTGCAGCATAGTTTCAACATATTCAATCCGCGGATCCCCTTCTTGGAATGTACTTTTAAGTATTTGTGAAAAGCCTTTGATGGTAGTCAAAGGATTTCTGATTTCATGGGCTGCTCCAGCTGCTAACTGCCCTGCTACTAGCAGCCTTTCGGTCCGGCGCAGCTGTTCCTCTAAAGATTGTCGCTCTGTAATATCATCAAAAACTATTGTTATCCCAATAGTTGCTTCCTTACTGTTTCGCAGTAAGTTAAGCCCCACATTGAGGTTTTTTTTCCTTTTAGAAAAGGTATAAAAGGTTAGCTGCAAGTTCTCTACCGGCTCCCCAGTAGCCATCAGTTTTCTAATACCTTCCTCAATCTTATTTAGCTCAAAATGATTACCATAGCTTTGATAATATTTGCCGAGGAGTTCTTCCTGCTCCACCTCAAGGATTCGCCCTGCCCCTTTGCTGACCATGTTTACTTTGCCGGACAAATCAATGCAAACTACACCGATGGTGACGCTGTCCAAGATGTTATTGGAATAGAATTTTAGCTCCGAATACTTAGAGCCGGTACGATAAAGCAGAGACATTTGGCTGGAAATAATCTGCAAGACACTCATATCATGCTGACTAAAGCTATTGGGAAAAGCAGATCCCACAGCTAGCATTCCTATTATTTGGCCTTCTACTAATAAAGGGGCCAGCATCATGGATCTAGCTTTATAACCTTTAAATGCGCAGCTAGTACAATCATTTAACGCCTGTAACCTATCGGAAATCATCAGGGTTTGCCGCCCCACTCCCCCAATGCAGTGATTGCTGTCATAAAAATCGCAGGGCAACATTAAGCCTTCCGGTACCTCACCGAAGCAGCCAATAAGATGAAAATTTTCACTTACTTCTTCCCGCATCAACAAGAAGCCGCTATCGGCCTGTAAAAATAATTCCTTTACAGAGGTAAGAAAGAGCGGGTTCAATTCATCTTTGGAGGATCCCATATTTAACTCTTGCATTATATTGCTTAAGTTGCTTAAATAGGTAACAGAATTAAAGGCCTCCTGTTCTCCTTCCTGTTCTTCTCTTGCCAGCGCTTTTTCCATCTGCTCCACTATAGGAGTGAGAACTTCCAAATCTTCTGCACTAAAGCAGCGCTCATTACCATTAGAGTCAATATTCACTACCCCTACAACCTCATGGTTTAAGCGAATAGGTACACAAATTATTGTTTTGACCTGCTTGCCATCGGCATAGGGGGAATTTTTTTTTATAAAAAGAGGCTCCTTTTCAACAGAAGGAACTACTAAGGACCGACCCGCCATGGCAACCCAGCCAGCAATACCTTCCCCTAATGAAAAGGCCAAATTAGTTTCGGCTTCTGCCCTGTACCCTTTGGCAAACTTTACATTAAGATTTACTCTTTCCTCATCTAATAGCATTATACATCCCCGCTGTGCCTTCAATAAAAAAAGTGCCACATCCAACAGTGAATGCATAATCTCTTTTACACGGACCAGCTGATTTTTGTCTCTAAAGAGAGTCTGGTATTCTTCCACTAAATGGCACTCCTTTCTATATTTCAATATTAAAAGACTACGACACTTAGTATAATTTTCCTGCATTCTTAGCGGTTTTTAGAGAAATAATTATCTAACTAGTAAAATAATGGAAGAGGACTGCCTTCTATAAAAGAAGCAGTCCCCCTTGATTTTGGTATATTATTTATTTGTTAAACTGGCTCCGATAAAATCTCTAAATAGAGGATGAGCCCTATTGGGTCTAGATTTTAGCTCTGGGTGAAACTGAACCGCTACAAACCAGGGATGTCCTTTTATTTCAATAATCTCGACTAACCTGCCATCCGGGGAGGTGCCACTGAACACTAGGCCCTGCTCCTCCATCCTCTGTCTAAAGTCATTGTTAAATTCATAGCGATGACGGTGACGCTCATCAATAGCCTCAGTCATGTAGGCCCGATAAGCCTTTGTCTCATGAGCTAAAATACAAGGATATTTGCCTAAACGCATGGTGCCACCCATATCCTCTATGTCCTTTTGCTCTGGCAGCAAATCAATTACAGGATAATTAGTGTCTAAACCAAATTCTGTACTATTGGCATCCTGCCAGCCTGCCACATTTCGAGCAAACTCTACTACAGCCATTTGCATTCCCAAGCAGATTCCTAAAAATGGGATGTTATTTTCCCGGGCGTACCTAATGGCGTTTATTTTTCCTTCAATTCCTCGGTCCCCAAAGCCCCCGGGTACTAAGATTCCATCTGCATCTTTAAGCCTTTCAGGGAAATTCTCTTCCTCAAGATCGCCTGAATAGATCCAGTCTATCTCAATTTGGGCTTCATGGGCAATTCCGGCATGCCGTAATGCTTCTGCCACACTGAGATAGGCATCATGAAGCTCTACGTATTTTCCTACCAGTGCTATTCTTACTGTTCTTTTTGGGTTTTTAATCTTTCTTACCATTTCCCGCCATTCTGTTAGGTCCGGCTGGCCACATTCTAGCTTAAGCCGCTCTATAATCAGGTCATCAAGCTCTTCCTTTTCAAGCACTAATGGCACCTCATAAATGGACTCCACATCTACTGCCTGAATAACTGCCTCCGGATCAATATCACAGAACAACGCCAGCTTTTCTTCCATTTCCTTTGACAGCGGCATTTCCGAGCGACATACGATGACATCGGGCTGAATACCAATGCTTCTGAGCTCTTTAACACTATGCTGGGTTGGCTTGGTCTTGGCTTCTCCTGCTGCTTTAATAAAAGGCACCAGGGTCACATGAATATACATGATATTATTACGACCTACATCCCCTCTTAGCTGGCGAATTGCTTCCAAAAAGGGTAGTGACTCAATGTCCCCCACTGTACCACCGATTTCAGTTATTACTACATCGGTATTAGTTTCCCAGGCTACTCGCTTCACTCGCTCTTTGATTTCATTGGTAATGTGAGGGATTACCTGTACTGTTCCTCCTAAATAGTCGCCCCGCCGCTCCTTGGAGATAACAGACCAGTAAATTTTTCCCGTGGTTACACTGCTGCTTTCACTCAAATTTTCATCAATAAACCGCTCATAGTGACCCAAATCCAAATCAGTTTCGGCCCCGTCCTCTGTTACAAAAACCTCTCCGTGTTGATAGGGACTCATTGTTCCTGGATCTACATTTATATATGGGTCAAACTTCTGGATCGCTACCGACAAGCCTCGGCTTTTAAGTAATCTGCCTAAAGAAGCTGCGGTAATCCCTTTACCCAAAGAGGAAACTACTCCCCCAGTTACGAATATGAATTTAGTCATTTTTGCCAAACCCCCTGTTACTTTCCGGCCACTTATTAGGACCTTATATGCCTGTCCTCTGAACCACCTTATCCATTCTATCTTTTTTTTAATTAAGTTTCAAGAAGAAAATAGTTGCTACTAAATAATAGTTTCTCCAAAAACAATTTGATTATTTTTAAAGTTTCTTTTCAAATCTTCACTAAGAAATTTAACTAAGCCTTCGCAACTGTTCGCTTATTGGCCATTAAAATCTATTCGGCCTATAAAGGAAGAGAATTTGAAGTAATTTAGCGAAGCTTTTGTGAAGGCTTGCTAAAGTTTCTTAACACAGCTTCTGGTAAAAACTCCGTCTGTCTGAGCGATAGCGAGTTTAGGAGTTTTAAGAAGCAAGTTTAGAAACTTTTAAGCTGTAACTTTAGGCTGAGCGGATTACTTCAAATTCTCCTAGTAAGCAAATATTATTAATGCATATCAAAAGTCATGGCCCCTTAACTTTTACAATCAAAAATATAAGAAGCTATAGTCCTTGAACAAGACCTAGCTTCTTAACTGCAATGTTAAAGCTTTAATTTATTTACATTTTCTCCGGAGCAGTTACTCCCAAAAGATG
>JAWSUQ010000010.1:8629-17822 GCA_033549265.1 Bacillota bacterium | reverse complement strand
AAATTCAACCAACAGGAGTTGGGCATTAATGCTTAATAGTATTCGATGGCGGATCACTGTAACTTATTTTTCCTTATTTTTATTAACTATTCTGCTGCTTTCTGGCGTGCTGTCAAAGGTATTAGAAAACTATTTTATTAATAATTTAACAGTCAGCTTAACTAAGGAAGCCATTATAGCCCAACAGTTTATTGAAGGAAGCTATCCTGCCAACCAACAGGGTTTAGATGCTTTGGTGAAAGAACTAGGGGCAACCATTAGCACTAGGATAACTATAATAGACCATACAGGAAGGGTTATTAGCGATTCAGACGAAATTGCTCTAATAATGGATAACCACTTAGACCGTCCAGAATTTATCCAGGCTTTAGATGGAAAGATTGGGTCCTCCACCCGCTTCAGCACTACTATTAATACGACCATGACCTATGTGGCCCTACCCCTTACCCATAAAAATGAAGTTGTTGGTGCCGTTCGCCTAAGCATTCCTACTGACCAAATTCACAGCACCTTGAGGGAAATAAATACTATCTTGTTATTTACTTTTCTGCTGGCTATATTAATTTTTGTTATCCTTAGCCTTAGGCTATCGTCAATTATTTCTAAACCGCTAGAAGAAGTGACCCGCTCTGCTACTCGCATTGCTTTGGGTGACCTAAAGCATCGTATTTTTACCCTGGCCCAAGGAGAAATCGGCCAGCTAGAGCAGGCTATTAATTTTATGGCGGAAAAACAGCAGGAAAAAATTGCTGAGATTGATGACAAAAAAAGCAAGCTAGAAGCAGTCTTAAGCCATATGACTAGTGGAATTATTGTTGTTAATCACAAAGGCAGCATTACCTTAATAAACCATGCAGCCCAAGCTTTGCTGGGGGTAAAGGCTCATAAGGTATTAGACAAAAGCTTCCAGGCGGTGCTAAGGCATGGAGATATCTTAACAGACCTGAACCAAGTACTACAGCAGGGAAAAGTGGTCACCCGAGATATTTACATAGAAAATCCTACGGCTAAGTCTCTCCAGTTAGTAATGGCGCCAATTTACCATGACAAAGTCATATGGGAAGGAGTATTAGTCCTTACCGATGTTACGGCTATTAAGGAACTGGAGAAAATGCGCTCTCAGTTTGTAGCTAACGTATCCCATGAGCTGCGGACTCCCCTTACCTCAATCAAAGGCTTCGTAGAAACACTTCAATCGGGCATGGTAACTGATCAAAACACACGCGAGAGGTTTTTAACAATAATAGCTTCAGAGACTGAGCGGCTATCTCGATTAATAGAAGATATCTTAGACCTATCGAAAATAGAGGCTAATAAAAATAAGCCGCAGCTAGATACTATACTGTTAGATACCATTATTGATGACACTATCCACCAGCTGAAGGATCAAGCTGATAAAGCGGGCCTGGTGATTTCTACTAGCTCTAGCTTTGACAACATTAAAGTATTAGCTACCTACGACGGCTTAAAGCAGGTCCTTTTGAACCTGCTGCAAAATGCCATCAACTATACGTCTCCAAATGGAACAATTGAAGTTTCTGTTAAGGAGGAGCCAAGTCATTATATTGTAGCGGTGAAGGATACAGGCGTGGGTATTCCTGCAGAGGATTTGCCTAGAGTCTTTGAACGATTTTATCGAGCAGACAAAGCCCGCTCTCGTGAAAAAGGCGGAACTGGCCTTGGCTTATCGATTGTAAAGCACTTAATAGAAAGCTTTGGCGGCTCTATCTGGGCGGAAAGCCTAGAAGGTAAAGGCAGTACCTTTTATTTTGCTTTAAGAAAACCGGAGGACAATTGTTAGCAGAATATTCATCAATATGGGGATAAACCTTTTATTTTTCAGCCACAATAACTCTGACCAATTAATACGGAAAGAGGCAGTAAACACATGGAGTTAAATCCCCTTATCCCCTTTGAACCGATAGAAACAAACAAACTGCCAAATGGAGAAAATTGGGTAGCCCAGGTTAAATGGGATGGTGTGAGGGTGCTGACATATTTTGATGGGAATATAGTCAAACTCTACAACCGGAGAATAAATGAACGGACCTTTCATTATCCTGAGCTTACTAACATCTCAGCTTACTGTTCAGCCAGTTCAATAATATTAGATGGTGAGATTATTGCCCTAGGGCTTGACGGCAAGCCTTCCTTTTCTCAGGTTATGCGGCGTGATGGCATTAGAAGGCTGGAACGAGTTAAAGATGCACAAAAACAGGTGCATATCACCTATATGATTTTTGATGTTATATTTGCCGATGGTGAATGGGTGCATAAGAAACCTTTAAAGAATAGGCTAGAGCTGCTGGATAACATTGTGAAACCAAGCCATCAAGTGCAATTAGTGCCGATAGATTATGAGATAGCCTCCCTTTTTGAAGTAGCTAAGGAGCACCAGCTGGAAGGTATTGTTGTCAAGGATCTTAACAGCAGCTATTTAATTAATGGCAAGGATAGTCGGTGGCAGAAGAAAAAAAATTTTCGGGATCTAGTTGCGATTATTGGCGGAGTAACCCTTCGAGCTGGTATAGTAAACGCTGTCCTACTTGGGCTATACGATAACAAAGGGCAGTTATGGTATATTGGGCATGCTGGTACGGGTAAGCTTTCCAATCAAGATTGGAAAGCATTAACTAAGATAATAGAACCACTGAAAATAACTGAAATGCCTTTCGTTAATAGGCCAGAACGATTAAAAACCGCTATCTGGGTTAAACCTCAAATAGCGGTGAAAATTCAGTATATGAACTGGACTAGCGGCAATTTATTGAGACAGCCTAGTATCCAAGCTTTTGTAGAGGTTCCGCCGGAAGAGTGCGTCTTTATTTAAAGAGGCTTATTGCTTCTTTATTAAGACATATAGTATGGGGCTTGCCATAGCTAAGATTTAGTTTATGGAAAATATGGCGGGATACTTCAATCTGAAATTGATAATCCTTCATATCAGCTGGCTCCGAAAAGGCCTTGGCAAAAACAGTATAGCTATCTGGATTAGTAATAATGTGACTAATAAAAGCAATTAGTTCATTGGGATCCACCTGCCTGTTAGGTTTACTTGTATCAACAAAAGAAATATCCTTTGGCCTAATACAAAAAGCTACCTGCTCTCCCGCCGTTACCCCAATATGATTAAAAGCTTCCACTTCCATCCTTTTCTCTCCATTGGTGCTGGTGATGTTCACCCCTTGATCTGTTGCCTTTGACACTACGCCATCAAAAATATTTTTCGTTCCAGTAAAGCGAGCTACCGTTCGGCAGGTCGGCTGATATAGTATTTCCGCCTTTGGCCCATATTGCAGCACCTCTCCATCTACAATCACTGCCATTTTCTCCGACAGGCGATAGGCTTCATCAATATTATGAGTTACCATCAGGGTAGGTACCTTCAGCTCCTCCAGCAATAGCAGTAGCTCCCGCTCAAGCTTTGCCCGCACCGGACCATCAATGGCTGAAAAAGGCTCGTCTAACAGCAGAATTTCCGGCTGCAGAATTAAGGCCCTTGCCAGCGCTACTCGCTGCTGCTGTCCGCCAGATAACTGAGCGGGTCTTTTATTTTCCACTCCTATTAACCTCATTTTGCTTAGCAACTCCATAACTAACTGAGTGCTCATGTCTACTGGGAAGTGGTTTATGCCGAAGGCCACATTTTCTGCCACCGTTAAGTGGGGAAAGAGTGCATAGTTTTGAAAGACATAGCCAATTTTTCTGTCCTGTACCGGAACATTTATTTTATGGCGTTGTCCCTTCTCCCTTTTAAATAGCACCCTGTCATTTAATATTATCTGCCCCCAGTCAGGTTCTAGCAGTCCTGCGATTGACCTTAGAGTCATACTTTTGCCACAGCCTGAGGGGCCCATAATAGCCATTAACTCCTGGCCCATTGTCAGCTTTACCTTCAGCTTAAAGTCATTAAAGCTCTTTTCGATGTTGATCTTAAGCATCCCTTTTCCCCCTAACTACTAGCCTATCCAATCTATTAAGGACCACTAGAATAATCAAGGCTACTATAGTCATTAATACCACCAGAAAGTTAACGGTCTGAAGATCTCCCGCCAGCAGTGCATCATAAATTGCTATGGGCATTGTTTGAGTTTTGCCAGGGATATTGCCAGCTACAATTAGAGTGGTGCCGAAATCCCCTAATGCTCTGGCAAAAGAAAGAATCACTCCACTGAGAATACCAGGCCAAGCCAAGGGAATAGTAATCCGAAAAAAGATAGACAGCTCTCCTTTGCCCAGTGTTCGAGCTGCGTTTTCAATATCTTGATCGATATCACCAAAGGCTGCTTTAGTTGATTTTATTAAGAGGGGGATAGAGGCTAGCAGGGAGGCAATTACAGCAGCCTGCCAGGTAAATACCAAGGTAACACCAAATACCTGCTCGATTGCCTGGCCGATGGTACTTTGGCGGCCAATAGAAACCAATAGATAATAGCCTAGTACCGTAGGTGGCAGAACAATCGGCAGAGTGATAATTGAATCTAAAATGCTCTTTCCCGGGAAGCTCTTGCGAGCTAAGATCCACCCAATTGGCAGCCCGATGATAATAGCTAATATAGTGGCAGCGGTGGCTACTTTTAGTGATAAATATAACGGATAAATATTTAAATTAGCTAACATATGGTACCACCTCTTTTCTTTATCACTATTTAAAAAATTGGTTTAATTACTCTCTTACTTAAGGCATTTCAAAGCCGTACTTGCTCAAAATTTCCCTGCCGGTATCACTCAAAACTAACTGGCTAAAAGCCCTTGCCTCTTCTTCTAGTTTAGTTGACTTGATGACTGCCAATGACTGACTTAATGGCAAATGCAGCTCTTCAGGGATCACCAGATAATCCACTTCGTCTCTATTAGCAATTGAAAGGGCAATTATGCCAACCTCAGCATTTCCGGATAAGATAAAGTTTAAAGCATCTCTAATATTAGAGCCATAGACCAGCTTATTTTCAACTTGGCTCCAATTTTCTGTGGCAACTAAGAATTCCTTTGCTGCAGTACCATAGGGGGCATGCTCAGGATTAGCAATGGCCATATTTCTATAGCTAATAGCCTGTAGCATACTCCAATCCTGATCTTTGACTAATAGGTCCCAGTCAAAACCCGGGTTGCTTCCCTTTTGTTTTGCCAAAGCTATCCTTCCTCTAGCATAAATTTCTTGAGTTTCATCTATAATTAATCTACTTTCTCTGAGCCTGTCAACAAATGCTATATTGGCTGCGGCGAAAAGATCTACAGGTGCTCCGTTAGCTATCTGTTGCGCTAATAAACCTGTACTTCCAAAATTAAATTGCACTTGAATCCCCGTTTGCTCTGTATAGAGCTCCCCAATCTCTTGAAAGGCCAATAACAAGTCAGAGGCTGCAGCTACTGTCAGCACAGGCGTGGCTTCTTGGGCTTGATCTCTAGTACATCCTATCAAAGCAGTAGCTAATGTAAAGCAAAGCAAAGTTGCTGTTAGCCTAACCCAGACTTTTTTCATTCTTATGCCTCCTAAGGAAATCTCAATTATAAATTTTAAAAGGTCTACAGAAACATGGATAGCCGACAGTAACCGTCGGCCTCTTCCACTTGAAAAACAGTCATTTACAAGAGTTCATTTTATTTGAATTTAAGTTTACATTAAAAATAAATTTAGCGCAAGATTAGCTCAATAGTTTTCCGGCTTTATCTTCTTCTAGAATTGCTACGAAAACATCTGTTATTTCTGGGTCAAATTGAGTGCCACTGCAAATTTTCAACTCGTGTAAAGCTTCTTCTTTGGACAATGCCTTCCGATAGGGCCTTTTAGAGGTCATAGCATCCCAGGCATCAGCCACTGCCACTATTCTGGCGTGCAGCGGTATCCCTGCCTTATTTTTCCCGTCAGGATACCCCCTGCCGTCAAAGCGCTCATGATGATGCTGAACCGTTTCAATAACATGTCTATATTGGGGAACCCCCATTAATATTCGAGCACCAAAAATAGGATGTTTTTTGATGGCCTCCATCTCACTTTCCTCTAAGAAGCCCGGCTTCCCCAAGATATAGTCAGGAACTCCGATTTTCCCGATATCATGTAATATAGCTCCCATGTAAAGCTCCTCTAGCTCTTGCTCCTGCATATTTAGTTTTGTGCCAATCAGCCTGCTAATCTCTGCCACATTGTGAGAATGGCTGGCCGTATAGACATCTTTAGCATCAACCGCTTTTACAAAGGCAGCCACAACCTGTTGGTTTAATTGTTTCAACTCCACTACCTTCCCCAGTAAATCTTTATTCCGCTGACTTACGAGAAAGGAACCACTGCCGGCTAAAAGTCCGGTAGTACTAAAAAAACCTAGGCGTATTAACCAGCCTTTAGTAGGCTGCATTACTTCCAAGGCAACATCCTGAGGCATGAAGGGACCAGCCAGCAAAGCGGCAGCTATTCCCACTACAATCCCATGACCTGGACCATTTTTAATGGCTGCTGCAACTATGACAAGATAATAAAAGTGGGGATATACATTTTTTGTACCACCAGTATAGTACACAAATGTGGTGATGGCTACTAAACATATCACTATGAGAAAATAATATATTACCTGACTAATGAAATGCATTTGACTAGGGTCTTTATAATACCTAGTAAGCAGCTTTTCATACCCAGCTATCAGCAAATATAAGTATCGTTCTAGCATAAGCAAACTCCTTTTACTTATGATTTCTTATAACTACCTATGTTATTAGACAATCTATGACAAAAACCTCCCTATCAATCGAATATCTTATTATAAGATTTAACTAAAATGGACAAAAACAAAGCGACCAAGTAAGCTTTGCACCTGATCACTTTCTCTATACATATTTATTTTTTAAATATCGAGCCTAGGGTGGAACCAATGGCAGAGCGACCGCTTGATACTGCCATCCCTAAAAAGCTTTGCTTTGTTTGAAAGATATCATCTAAGGCTTCTAGTACCTGATCGATCTCTGCCTCTGTCACTGTTAATGGCGGCTCCAGTCGGATTACATTAGGATTATTTAAGGTGTAGGCAGTGATAATCCCATGCTTATTTTGCAGCTCGCCAGCTACTAATGCCCCTAAATACTCTTCCGATAGCTTGCTCATCATGCCTCCTGTCAACTTATTGAGCAATCCGCCCTCTGGCTTCGTAAACTCCACTCCTACCAGCAATCCTTTTCCTCTAACATCGGCTATCAGGGGGTACTTTTCTTGTAGCCGTCGCAATCCACTGAGCAGATATTCGCCAGCGCCCTTCGCCTTCGCCGGCAAGTTTTCTTCCAGAAGAACTCCTATGGTGCTAATCCCAGCAGCACAGGCCCAAGCGTTGCCGCCAAAGGTTGACGTATGCAAGGTACACTTGTCCATCCCACTGTAGGCCTTCTCCCAGATATCGGCCGTTGTAATATAGGCTCCTATAGGCATAATGCCTCCTCCAAGGGCCTTAGCCAAGCACATGATGTCAGGCACTACTCCCTCCTCATCGCAGGCAAACATGTAGCCGGTACGGCCGAAGCCTGTTTGAATTTCATCGGCTATCATCAGTGCCTTATATTGGCTGCAAAGCCTTCTTACCTCAGACAAATAGCCTAATGGAGGGACAATAATTCCACCCTCTCCTTGAATAGGCTCTAAGATAAATGCCGCCACATCACCCTTCTGCAGCTCCTGCTCTAAGGCTTGAGCATCACCGAAGGCAATTACCTCACATTCAGGAACTAACGGCATGAAAGCCACCTGGTATTTGGACCGGCCGGTAACTGATAGGGCACCAAAAGTTTTGCCGTGAAAGGAATGGGCACAGTAAATGATTTTCTTCTTATTGGTGGCTGCTCGGGCTAGCTTTAAAGCTCCTTCTACTGCTTCCGCTCCACTATTGCAGAAAAAGGACTGCCGCAGGTCCCCTGGCGTAATCGCTGCTAGATTGCTGGCTAAGGCAGCCGTTAATGTTCCCATAGAAGCCTGCAACAAATTTGGCAGAGCTTGTACTTTAGTGATGGCTTCAATAACTTTGGGGTGATTATGACCTAGATTTAAAGCACCGTAGCCCCCTAAAAAATCTAAATATTTATTCCCCTCACTATCCCAAACATAACAGCCCTCAGCCTGAACGTACTGTTTATCAAAATCTAATAAAGCTAGCATATTTGCTAAGCTTGGATTGACATAGGTCTTATACCGCTCTTTCACTTCCTTGCGTCCTAGCTGCAAGGCTTCATCCAAAGTTAACAGCTTACTAGTTTCCAATTTTTACTTCACCTCTCTATCCCATTAATGAGTATATAATTCAGCAATGATATAGAAAATCCTCCTATAGTTAATTTTTTCCTTTTAGCTGCCTTTTATACTTTTAAATGCATAGTAAGGAAAAAAGAGCGCATAATTTTTAACATGACTCTGCAGTATCCCTTTTAGTGTGTGACGCAGTAACGATAGAATGGAGGATATTATGATAAATACTATTACTATAGAAAACAGGGAAGTCAAGCTAACTAACCTAGAAAAGATCTACTGGCCGGAGCTGGACCTAGTTAAAGGCGACCTAATAAACTATTATATTGAAATATCTTCTTATATGCTGCCCCATATTATAAACAGGCCCTTCTCCATGAAACCATTTCCAGAAGGGATACACGGACAAACCTTTTATCAAAAGGAAGTGCCTAAGGAGGCGCCTCCCTGGCTAGCTACTACTCCTATTCCTTCTAGAGGGCGAGGTTTTGTTAACTGGGGTCTTATTAACGACTTACCTAGTCTTGTTTGGTTTGCCAATCGGGGCTGTATCGAGATGCATACTTGGTTTTCCAGACTGCCAAATCTGTCAATGCCAGACGTGGCCGTTTTAGATATAGATCCATCCCAGGGCAGTTCCTTTGAGAGCGTGGTGGAAATAGCCCAATTGTTTCATCAGCTGCTACAGGAGCTAGGTCTGACAGGCTTACCTAAAACCTCAGGCATGTCCGGCTTACATATTTACATTCCTATAAAGCCCATTTATCCTTTTACAAAAGTTCGAGAGTTTTTACTTAAACTGTGCCAAATGGTAGAACAGGTGGTGCCAGCTATTGCTACCCTGGAACGAAATGTGGCCAAAAGAGGAACTAAAATATATTTAGATGCAGTGCAAAATGCTAGTGCCAAGACTATTCCCGCTCCATACAGCCTCCGGCCATCGCCTGAAGCTACAGTCAGTACACCGCTGCGTTG
>JAWSUQ010000010.1:0-8619 GCA_033549265.1 Bacillota bacterium | reverse complement strand
GCTCTTTGCTCCCCTGTTGACTATGCGGCAAGAATTGCCTGAGATTTAACCCGTCTTTTTTTTAGTAGTCTTTGTACCTTTCTTCTCCGCTTGAGCCACCGCCTTTTCTTTTGATTTGGTAGCAGCTTCCTTCTTCTTGGTAGCCTCAACGCTCGCCCGCAGTTTTTCCATTAAGTCAATTACTTGGGGCTTAGCTACAGTAGGCTGCACCTGAGTAATTTCCTCCCCATCTACCTTTGCTCTTATCACCTTTAAAAGCTCTTCTCGATATTCGTCATGGTACTTATGGGGATCAAAGGGTTCAGTCAAATTCTCTATCAGCTGTACAGCCATGTCCATTTCCATTTGCTTTACTTCAATACGCTTCTCTAGCTCTTTAATACCTAGCTCTTCAGTAGACCTTACCTCAGTAGGAAAAAACATTGTTTCTAAAGCAAGGGTTTCTCCCACTATACGCACCAGGGCCAGGTTTTCCTTTTGCCTAATAGTAACCTTGGCCACTGCCACCCTTCCAGTTTGCTGCATAGCATCTCTGAGAATTAAATAGGGCTTTTCTCCCCCTTCTCCTGGCGCTAAGTAATAGGTCTTGTCATAATAAACCGGGTCAACCTCTTCCAGCTTGATAAAGTCTACTATATCAATGGTCTTAGTTGTCTTTACGGGGATATTCTCTAAGTCATCATCCTTAATGATAACAAACTTTCCTTCTTGATACTCATAGCCCCTGACTGTTTCGTCGTATTCTACTGGCTTATCACAATTTGGGCAATATCGCTTCTGTTGGATAGGGGTATTGCATTCTTTATGTAAGGTGCGGAAGCTAATGTTTTCTCTTGATGTGGCTACACCCATTTTTACTGGAACGTTTAAAAGACCGAAGCTAACGGAGCCCTTCCAAACTGTTTGCATTGGACAAATCACCTCAACCATAGCTTTCCCACTAGCTAAGTAAAAAATGTATTATAGTAATGCAAACCAAATATAAAAGCTTTACTTATATTCTATAACATATTGAGTCCAGTTATCCTCCACTTGCCGTTACTATCTTTGCTCAGGGTATATCTTACCTTGATTTCACCCCAGTAATCTCCTTCTTCAGCAAGCTCTGCCACAATTACAAGCTTAGTATTAGAGGCACTAGTTATTTTGGTAGCAGCAATTTCAGCAGTTAAGATATCTACCATTCCTTTATATCTCACTAGGGTATAGCTATTATCTGGAGTATTTCTAATCATGAACAAATTCATCAAACCTAAAATCGGTTGGCCAAAATGCTTGCTAAAATACTCAGAAACCTGATTGCGATTAGCAAGCTGCGGATGCCTTAATGCTAAATTTCCTTTAACATCCTGCAAAACAACACTTTCCTCGTATAATTCTCTAATTGAGTCCCGGGCATTAGCTAACACCATAACCGTAACTTCTTCTGCCGTTATATCAGCAGCTTTACTCTCAGTATTGACATTAGCATTTTCTACTGCGCTAACTTCCTCTATATCTCTTGCCAGCTCAGTAATAACCTCTTGGCTTATAATTTTATCTCTCACTGCCTTATCATCCTGCTCTTTATCAGCAGCAGTAGCAGTATTTCTATTGGAGTTATTGCTTGAACTGCTTTCCTCTTGCTTTAAATAGCCTTCTTGAGGAACGTCTCCTATAGTAGTAGACATATTAGTGTTATTCATAGATAAAGATACTGCTAAATATGTCATCAACAGCAAAAATAACACACCAAAGGCTTTCTTATTCATCATTCCATACCCCCAAAAATTGCCTTCCATGAGGTAGTATATTCGGTGATTATTGATTTTTCTCCTGCTAATTAGTCAGTAAAACTTGAAGCACTGGCTCCAGAAATGATGGTAAAACATCTATTAATCTCTTTAAGGGAGCGCCTAGCTCTACTCCTATAATCTGGGCAATTCCTAGTACTCCAGCTACAGCTAAAACTAAACCGATGACAGCTAATTCCAACCATTTTTTCTTCTGGTAGAGGGGTGCTCCCTCTATCAAAGCAATAACTCCTATACCGCTAAGGGCTAGCCCAATTAAAAGCAGCATCCTATACACCTCTTTTTATTTATATTTGGTAGGCTGAGTAATAGCGCCGGTTCTTCTTAGATGAGCTACAGCCTCAACATCTATAACCACCTCTTGAAAAAAGTCTTCCCACTGCTGCTCTATTTCCTTCCACTTTTTTGGCTGGTCCTTGCTCATTAAGTGGCCAACGCCGATAAAATCTACGCCTAATTCTTGAGCTTTCTTAAAAGTATCTCTCATTTTATTTTCTATAGCTGTAGCCATATGCTTTTCTACCAGCTTAATACGCTCAGGGCTTGATAAATCATGGGGCGCTGTTTGACTGGCAAATCTACCCTCCGTCAACCCCTGCACTTGATAAACAATTTTGTCATCAATAATTTCCACTTTAGTATTTACCCTTGCCCTTACTATATCTATATTTACTAAATACCTTTCGTCTAATGGGTCTCTTATTTGCAGACTGGCATCTTCCGCTTTTCCCTGCAGCCAAAGAAGGCCGATGGTTTCTCGATTATTAAGCCATCCTGTTAATCGGTCCCCTTTAAATACTGCTGTGTCGTTTGTTTCATCTTCCATTGGCACTGTTTCGTCTGGTACACTTTTTACTACTTCAACTAAAGGGGCTGTGGCTCCAGTGTAGGGAGTGCCGATATCTGCCACAAAATCCCCAAAGCGCATAGTATAAGCTAGGGTAAAATGCTGCTGTAATCCAAAAAGACTTACTAACCCTATGGCTGGAATTTGGGCTAATTGAGGCTTTGTTTCCATAATAGTTTTAGCCTCTCCCTTAGCTACTGCTATCCAAATGCTGCGGCGCAAATTGATCTCTCTTTGAGCAAAGTCTAGTAAAGGTCCTACTCCTGTTTGAGCCAATTCTTCACCAAACACCAGTAGCTGGGTATATCCAAAAAAGATTTGGCGGGGGAAATATTTTCTGGCATTATTAATAGCTTCGAATAAGCTATTTCCAGTGGTAGTAGTAACCCATACAGCGTTAGTCCCACCTCCTGACTCCTGACCCTGCCCAATTAAATCTGGTCGGGCCACCTGAAAGGTAACATTATAGGTATCAGGCTGCTCCCCCAAGTCTATGCCAATAGCTACCACTAAGGCCAGCTCTTCTATATCCCTGCTGTCCCAACAGCTCATATTTAAGGATGTCGTTAAAATTAACAACAATATTATTACTAATCTAATATTTCGCATGCTTCTTACCTCTCTTAGTGAAGGCTACCATGGTTAATAGGATTAGCAGCAATAAAGCTACCGGCAAAAAAAACAAGTTTGTCAATATTTCCAGCTCCACTAATACATTTTGACTATTATTAGGTATAAGAGCAACTGTTACAGCCAATACAGCTAATGGCGAAACAAGGGGCCTATAATCTTTAAATTCTAAGGTTTGGCCTAAAATTACGGTGGCAGCATATAAAAATAAGCTTATTTCCATTAAAGAAGCGGCAGTCCATGCTCCTAATAGTAATACTTCTATTCCCTTGATAAAATCTCCAATCTCTAAGACAGAAGCTAGTTGGATGGGGGGGTAAAGAAAACGCAACACCTCTTCGGCACCAAACTGACCTACCGCTCCGATAACTACAGAAAGTAAGATCATTGCTCCACCAAGAGCCCCTAATACTACCGCAGTAAAAGCTTTTTCCTCCTGCCGCACTACAGGTAGGATCACGCCCAATAGCAATACGTATTCCATCCCTAAGGCAAAGGAGAAGATGGCACCTTGGCCTACTGGCCAGATTCCTTCAGCTAATAAGGGTCTAAAATTATTTATATCTACATCGGGCATTGCAATGAAAAACATAACCAGCAAGCTGGCAACTACAATTACCAGCAAGATTTCATTTATCCTAGCCAATACTTCAATTCCCTGCCTTACAGCCATAATTGCTAATAATACCATTGCTAAAACAAATACAATAATGGGGGTTCGATCCATTACCGCTGTATTATATATAATGCCCAGTACTCGAGCCACCATTGCTGTCAAGTAAAAGAATAGGAAAAATAATATTAAGCCCACTAGCTTTCCTATTGGTTTGGATAATAAAAATTCACTTATTTGTACAATATTTTTGCCCGAGTTTTTTTTTAGTAAGACATACATAAAAAATGCAGGCATTAAAGTGGCACTATAGCCAATTATAAGGGATAACCAGCCATTTGGCCCTGCAGCCCCTGTAACGATTTTTGTGATGGGTAAAAAAACAGTGCCAATGACTGCCATCATTACTAACCAGCCCGCTTGTTTGTTGGATATTTGCTCCTGCATTATTACTACTCCCTTCCTTGCCTAGGGCCAGGCCTTAACCCGGGCTTAATTCTATCCATATTTCCCTTTGCTAACAGGTGCGGTCTTTTCATCATCCCCCACCAGGGAACGCGGACAAAAGTATCTTTTAAGTTAGCCCAGTTGCCTGGAGCAATCGGAGATAAATATGGAACCCCAAAGGACCGAAGACTGGCTAAATGGATCAATAATACTAATAAACCCCAAATTAAGCCGAAGTACCCCATAACTGCTGCCAGCAAAGTTAGAAAAAACCGAATAAAGGTAGAAGATAAAATGATGCTAAAATTCGGGATAGCAAAGGATGATATAGCGGTCAAAGCTGCCACAATTACCATAATGGGGCTGACAACTCCTGCGTTAACAGCTGATTCTCCAATTACCAGAGCTCCCACTATACTGACTGCCTGCCCCACCGGTTTTGGCAATCTAACCCCAGCCTCCCTTAAAATTTCAAATACTATTCCCATAAACATAGCCTCTAAAAACCCTGGAAAGGGGGTTCCCTCCCTTCCTGAGGCAATGCTTAACGCAAAACCAAAAGGAATCATCTCTTGATGAAAGGTAATAGCCGCCACATATATTCCTGGCAAAGCTAAACTAATTATTAAGGCAATCACCCTAATTATCCGTAAGAGGCTGACGTAAAGCGACCGCTCATAATAGTCCTCTGCCGCCTGCAGAAACTGGAAGAACAGGGTAGGAACAATCATGACAAAGGGCGTATGGTCCACTACTATAGCGACTCTTCCCTCTAGCAGGTTTGCTACTACCTTATCAGGCCTTTCTGTGCTTTGAATCTGGGGAAATGGAGAATAGGAGCAGTCTTCAATTAGTTCCTCAAGATAGCCGCTCTCTAAGACACTATCTATATTAATCCGCTTAAGTCTCTTTTCTACTTCCTCCACTATCTTTGGATTAGCGATCCCTTCAATATAAATTATTGCTACATCAGTCTTGGTCTTAGTTCCCAGCTGCTGCGTCTTAATCTTTAAATCTGAAGTACGAAGCTTTCGGCGAATAAGCATGGTATTAATCCGCAGCGTTTCAACAAATCCTTCTCTAGGTCCTCGAATTACAGCTTCTGCTGAAGGTTCCTGGATGCCTCTAGTTTGCCACCCTCTAGTGTCCATTACTATAGCTTCATCGCACTTGTCAATAAGCAACAGAGTATCACCACTTAATAAGCTAGTTAATAACTTGTCTAGCATATTTTCCTTGGTAACCTCGCCAATTAAAACTAGCTTTTCACTAAACTGTTCGATTATATCTAATTGAAGCTGCATCCTATCTTGATTGACCTTTTCAAGCTCAATCAACAAGGTTCTCATAATAATTTGACTAACTGTCACCTCATCTGCCAGTCCATCAACATAAAGAATTAATGCTTCTCTTTTATCGGCTAAGGGCAGCACTACCCTTCGCTTAACAATGTCATCGGCTTTATCTAAGAATTTTTCTAGCAGCTGCTGATTCCAATCCAAATCTGCAGTCAACTGAAGGCTCTCAGCCTCCTTGTCAGAAAAGTACTGATCCTCTCCTACTATTTCCATTAGCTCTTGCTGCCTTTTTTTTGCTCTGATTTCTGCTGGTTTTAAGGGCTTCTTCATTTTTTACCACCTTATTTTTTATAACCGGTTATACTAACAACATAAAAGCCTCCTCTTTATCTAGAGGAAGCTTTATGATATTTTTGTTTATTTTTCCAATAATTAGCCAAAATTATGCAGGTTTTATTGGAATATGGAACATTTCCCATCCCGAAATCCTTTTACAGGGAATAATAGTGATTGTTTTATCACTTAATATTATTTACTGTGCTTTCCATCCAGCAAATAATGTTATCCCTGCTTTTATTTTTTTCCTAAGTTGGGTAAGCTAAGCTAGATTATTTTTAGAATAAACAATTGTCAGATATAAGGAGGCCTGAGGCAGATGAGAGATTTTTCTGAAGAGCTATTACATAATATTGCCCAAGAATGCCAGGAGTATGAAAGTGTGGCTAATGCCTTGTTCGGCTTATCAATGACCAATGTCACCGGAGATGAGCCTCCTCGATGTGATTATTGTGTCCATTGGTTAGGCAGCACTTGCCATATATTTAGGTCCGAATTATATACAATGGACTAATTATTTGTTTTCAAACACATAATCATATTTTTTTAACAAATACTAACTTTGTATAAAATGTTGGAGGTGAAACAAATGACTACCGATAAAGATTTTTTAGAGCGTTCACTAATTAACGAACAAGAAACAGTGAGAGACTATCAAAGATTTTCTGAGCTGACAAATAATCCCGAGCTTCGCAAAATGTTTAAAGAATTTGCTGAGTCCGAAGGCGTACAAGCCCAAAAAATCAAAAATGTGTTGGAGAACTGGTCTGATGAGTAAGGAAAAGCATGAAAAGCTCAGCAAAGGCAATGCATTTGTCCCAGAAAACATGGGCTCAGCAACATTAGTGAATTTAGATGGCCAAATGGAGCCTAATAACAATCGCCAAGATGTAGCTCTTCATGCTGGAGAAACACCCTCTGCCCCCTGGGGTATGGAGCCTAGCTTAGAAGCGATGTGCGAAGAGGCAGGAGTAAACTTTGAAAAATTCTTAGCCTATGTAAAGGATAATAAATCTGTTCCGGAAATGGCGGAAGAGCTAGGAGTGAAGGAGCTTACAGTCTCAAGCCTGCAAGATCATTTTATAAGTCATGGTATTGACTCAGTCGCAGGAATTTCTGGATAAACAGTATGCATTGAAGCAAGAGAACTGACTTTTTTGTTAGTTCTCTTTTATTTTTTTATAATGTAATATTTTCCTTTCTACAGGGTAACTATAACTTTAGGATAATAGTTCTAAATTATAATTTTATGTATAGGAAGTGATTATTGATGGATTTAGTCAAAGTCATCATAAACGGAACTGAAGTTAGAGTGCCTAAGCACTTATCTATCTATGAAGCTGCAGAGGAGCAAAATATTCATATTCCTACCTTATGCCATGAAGAAGGTCTCTCCATTCCAGGCTGCTGCCGCATTTGTGTAGTAGAAGTCAAGGGTGCTCGTACCTTAATTGCCGCTTGCTCTACTCAAGTACAGGACGGAATGGAAATAGAAACTGAATCACCTGCAGTAGTGGAGGCAAGGCGTGAAATTTTAAAGCTTTATTTAGCAAATCATGATCTTCGCTGTCTCACATGTCCTCGAAATGGTGATTGCCGTCTGCAGGATTATTGCTACCGCTATCAAGTAGAGGACAACCCTTATAACTGGTCTAAGAAAAATTTTGCCATGGAAGATGACAACCCTTTTATTCTTAGGGATTATAATAAGTGTATTAAGTGTGGAAAATGCGCTCGGATATGTGCTGAAGTAAATGGTGCTAGAGTATACGACTTTATCTCCCGGGGCTTTGAAAGTGTGGTTACCTCCGCCTTCAATGACCCTTTAGAGAAAACAACCTGTACCTTTTGTGGCATGTGTGTTCAGGTATGCCCTGTAGCAGCCTTGGTAGAAAAATCCTCTTTATGGCAGGGGCGGCCGTGGGAGCAAGATAAGGTAAAAACCACATGCCCCTACTGTGGAGTAGGCTGCCAACTAAAGCTAAAGGTATATGAGAATCGGGTAGTGGGTGTAGCTAAGGATACCTCTGGCTCCAATAAAGGTCATTTATGTGTGAAAGGTCAATTTGGTTGGGAGTTTATCCATTCTCCTGATAGGCTTACTAAACCCTTAGTGCGTAAGGAAGGAAAGCTAGTAGAGGTTTCTTGGCACGAAGCTTTAGCCTATTGTGCTCAGAAGCTTAAAGAAATTAAAGAAAAGCATGGTGGAACTGCAATTGCAGGACTATCCTCGGCCAAATGCACTAATGAGGAAAACTACCTATTTCAAAAACTATTACGAGTAGTTTTTGGTACTAATCACATTGACCATTGTGCTCGCCTCTGACATAGCTCTACTGTTGCCGGTCTGGCAACTGCCTTTGGAAGCGGAGCAATGACTAACAGCATGAATGAGCTATTGGCAACTAATGTGATTCTAGTAATAGGCTCTAATACTACAGAAGCCCATCCTGTTACCAGCTATCGGATTAAAAAGGCCGTGGAGGAAGGCGCTAAGCTAATAGTGGCAGACCCTCGCAAGATTGAACTAATTAAATATGCTGATATTTGGCTGCGGTTAAACCCTGGCTCTAACTTGGCGTTGCTTAATGGCCTAGCCCATGTCATTTATACCGAGGGCTTGTGGAACAAAGAATTCGTAGAAGCTAGATGTGA
>JAWSUQ010000009.1:0-18080 GCA_033549265.1 Bacillota bacterium | reverse complement strand
GTAATTTATAGAGCTAATTTATCATTAGTAATTGCTTCTATTATTCTTTCTAAGTCATCGTTGTTATAAAATTCTATTTCTATTTTGCCTTTTTGATTAGATGTTTGTTTTATTATTACTTTAGTGCCAAGAGCTTGTCTGATTTGCTCTTCAATATCCATTATAAAGGGAGATTTATCGCTTTGTCTATCTTTCCTTTCTTTTTCCTTGTCAATTTCCTCTCTTTCGATAATGCTTTTAACTAATTGCTCTGTTTGTCGGACTGATAAATGTCTAAGGGCTACTTGTTCAGCTAAATTTAACTGTTTATGTTCATTATTAATGGCCAATAAACACCTTGCATGGCCAGTTGTAAGAACTTCGTCTCTAACCATCTGTTGGATATCTCTTGGTAGATTAACTAATCTAACCATGTTAGCTATAAAAGAACGACTCTTGCCAACTCTTTTAGCCAATTCCTCTTGAGTAATTTTAAAATCATTAATTAATCTATGATAACTATAAGCTTCTTCCATTGGGTTAAGGTCTTCCCGTTGAACGTTTTCAATTAAAGATACTTCTGCCATCTGTTGATCAGTTAGCTCTAATACTATAGCAGGTACTTCAGTTAGACCAGCTATTTTTGCAGCCCGTAATCTTCTTTCGCCTGCAATTAATACGTATTTATCGTTAATCTTTCTTACGGCTAAAGGCTGAACAATACCATGCTCTTTGATAGATTGGGCTAATTCCTGCAAAGTTTCTGTGTCAAAATAAGATCGAGGTTGATATGGATTTGGTGCAATATTTTTAACATCAATTTTAGTTGTATCTTGTTTATCATTATTATTACCGGAATCACTCGGCAGTAAAGCAGAAAGTCCCCGTCCCAAACCTCTTTTATTCATTATCCATCACTTCCTTAGCTAATTCTAAATATATTTCTGCACCTTTTGATTTTGGGTCATATGTGATAATTGGTTGCCCATGGCTTGGTGCTTCACTAAGTCTTATGTTTCGTGGAACAATTGACCGATATACTTTATCCTTAAAGTATTCCTTTACTTCATCTACCACCTGAATTGATAAATTAGTTCTAGCATCAAACATTGTTAACACAACCCCTTCAATGTATAAGCTAGGATTAAGATGTTTATTAACAAGTTGGATAGTATTCATCAATTGACCTAATCCCTCTAAAGCATAATATTCGCATTGAATCGGTATTAAAATAGAATCTGCAGCTGTTAAGGCATTTAATGTTAATAGCCCTAAAGAAGGTGGGCAATCTAAGATTATGTAATCATATTGATTTCTAATCGGCTCAATAGCCTTTTTTAACTTAATTTCTCTAGATATAGCAGATACTAACTCAATTTCAGCACCAGCTAGTTGAATTGTTGCTGAGAGAATATCTAAATTTTCTATATCAGTTTTTTGTTTTACTGCATCAATTGGCAGGCCATTAATAATTACATCATATATACAACTACTACCATCAAGGCGATCAATTCCTAGCCCGCTACTAGCATTTCCTTGAGGATCTACATCAATTAAAAGCACTTTTTTACCAAAGCTAGCTAAACATGAGCTTAAATTTACAGCTGTCGTAGTTTTAGCAACACCACCCTTTTGGTTAGCTATTGCAATTACCTTACCCATTTTATTACACCACCTAAAGTACAATTATTTATATAAGTATTACATTATATGTTCCACAAAAAAAAATTTGTTCCTGCTTTGTTCAATCATACTTTATGGTATTTATTAGAAAAACCTACTATGTCATAGTAGGTTTTCTAAACTAAAGGCTTCTTTACTGGAATCCCTGCACGCCTAGGGTATTTAATATTTGTAGGTTCTACCTTTTCAATTACTACAAGACTTCTAAAATCTCCCGAATATGGCAATTGAAATTTTCGCACATCAACAATTTTTGCACCTAACTCCCTGAGAGCTTTATCACTTTCATCTATTTCTTTACCTACCTCAGATCCCTTATATGCTATAAAGTAACCTCCCTTTTTTATAAAAGGAATGCATAATTCAATTAGGATTGGTAAATAAGCAACTGCCCTAGATAGGGCAATAGAATATTTTTCCCTGTGATTTAAATCTCTACCAATATCTTCAGCCCTACCATGTATACAATTAATTTGATTTAAGCCTAAAGTTTTAATAACATTCTCAAGAAAAATAATCCTTTTATTTAATGAATCGAGCAAAGTTACCTTTATGGAAGGGAAAACCACTTTTAAAGGTATTCCTGGAAAACCTGCCCCTGTACCAATATCAATTATATTTGCATCTAATTGCTTAAAATTAAAAAATTCAGTACTGCTAACCAATAGCGAATCGACAAAGTGCTTTTCAATAACTTCGTTCGGTTTAGTAATTGCAGTCAAGTTTATCTTATTGTTCCATTCAATTAACATATAATAATAATCTTCAAATTGTTTAAACTGGCCTAAAGTCAAATTATTTATTGATGTTATATTTATGGCATCCCGCAATGAATCTTGAAAAATACTCATTTACCTGCCTCCTCTACGTCTCTGCTCTAAGTATATTAATAATACAGAAATATCGGCTGGTGACACACCAGAAATTCTTGAAGCCTGTCCAATAGAGGTTGGCTTAATATTATTTAATTTTTGCTGTGCTTCACTAGATAAACTAGTGATATTGTTATAATTTATATTATCAGGAATTTTTCGTTGCTCAAGTTTAATAAATTTTTCAACTTGAGCTAATTGTTTTTTGATATATCCCTCGTACTTAAATTGAATTTCTACCTGTTCACTTACCTCCTTAGGTAAGGAAATCTTATCTGTTAAAACTTCAATAATATCTTGATAATCTAATTCTGGTCTCCTTAATAAATCGGCAGCTGAAATACCATTTTTTATCAAATTACTTCCTTTATTTGCTAATACAGAGTTTATCTTAACATTACTTGGTGAAATAGTAAGGGATTCTAAACGTTCCTTTTCCGCTTCAATCATGGTCTTTTTTTCTATGAAAAGTCTATAATTATCTTCTGGAAGCAACCCAATATTATAACCATATTTAGAAAGCCGTAGGTCAGCGTTATCTTGTCTTAAAAGTAATCTATATTCTGCTCTAGAGGTTAACATTCGATAAGGCTCATTAGTACCTTTCGTAACCAAGTCATCAATTAATACTCCAATATAGCTTTCTGAGCGCTTTAAAATAAATGGCTCTTCACCTTTAACCTTTAAGGCAGCATTAATACCTGCAATCAATCCTTGAGCAGCTGCTTCCTCATAACCAGAGGTTCCATTAAATTGGCCCGCTGTAAATAAACCAGAAATTAATTTTACCTCTAATCCTAGTGTTAATTGAGTTGGTAATACATAATCATATTCTATAGCATAACCAGCTCTCATTATTTCTGCTTCTTCAAGGCCAACGATTGATCTCAGCATTTTCCACTGAACATCTTCAGGCAAGCTGGTAGAAAATCCTTGTACATACATTTCAAAAGTATTAATGCCTTCAGGCTCTAAAAAAATCTGATGACAGTTTTTATCAGCAAATCTAGTAACCTTATCTTCTATAGAAGGGCAATATCTAGGTCCAGTCCCTTCAATTAAACCGCTGAATAGAGGTGAACGGTGCAGGTTATCTCTAATGATTTGATGAGTTGTCTCAGTAGTATAGGTTAACCAGCAAGGAATTTGTTCCCGTTCTTCTCTTTTATTCCAAAAAGAAAATTGTAAATTTCCCTTATCTCCTGGCTGAATCATTGTCTTAGAAAAGTCAACTGTTCTAGAATCAATTCTCGGTGGAGTTCCAGTTTTAAACCTTCCTAATTCCAATCCTAACTTACGTAAGGAATCAGAAAGATTGGTAGCAGCTAATTGGCCATTTGGACCACCTTCATAATTAACATCACCTAAAATAATTTTCCCCTTTAAGTAGGTTCCGCTTGTTATTACAACAGCCTTTGCTAAGTAAGTAGTACCAGTATTAGTTAATACTCCAATAACTTGATTATCTTCAACTAATAAATTATCTACTAGTGCTTGTTTAACATCTAAATTAGATTGCTTTTCAAGAGTAGTAGTCATTTTAATTTGATAAGCTTTCTTATCGGCTTGAGCCCTTAAGGCGTGAACTGCAGGACCTTTTCCGGTATTAAGCATTCTTATCTGAATTAATGTCTTATCAATATTATGACCCATTTCCCCTCCTAAAGCATCTATTTCCTTTACTAGATGCCCTTTAGCTGGTCCACCAATAGAAGGATTACATGGCATCAAGGCAATGTTATCTAAGTTTAGTGTGATAATTAATGTCTTGCAGCCCATTCGAGCAGCCGCTAGAGCAGCTTCACAACCAGCATGACCTGCACCTATTACAATAACATCATACTTTTCGATTTCAAAAGTCATTACTATACCACCTCTATTTTCCAATGCAAAACTCTGAAAATATTTGATCAATTACATCTTCACCAACAGTACTCCCTGTGACTTCTCCAAACTTTTCATAAGAGCTAGTTAAATCTATACTTAAAAAGTCAACAGGCAAATTTCCCTCAACACCTTCTATTATTCCATGTAAATGTTGATTTGCTTGCTTTAATGCAGCATAATGTCTACTATTTGTTATAGTTGGATGCTCACTTATACGAGCCTTTCCGCTATATACTAAATCCTTAATAGTATTAGTTAACTTTTCAATTCCAAGCTTTTCTTTAGCTGATATTTTAATTATTGGTTTTGTAGCAGCTAGACTATTTACTTCTTTAATAGTATCATGGTTTTGCGGTAAATCTATTTTATTTAAAAGAAATACTACATTTTTAGTAGCAATTCTTTGAAAAATAGCTTCATCATCATTTGACAATGGTAACGTAGCATCTATTACATATAGTATTAAATCAGCATTATCAATCAAGCTAATAGATTTTTCTACCCCAATTTTTTCTACCTCGTCCATTGCTTTTCTAATTCCTGCGGTATCAATAATTCTTAAAGGTATTCCTCCAATATTTATTATTTCCTCTATTACATCGCGGGTAGTACCCGGAATATCAGTTACAATAGCTCTTTCATCTTTAACTAATAAATTTAACAAACTAGACTTTCCTACATTAGGTCTACCAATAATTACAGTTTTTAGACCCTCTCTATAAATTTTCCCCTCATCCCAAGTAGCTAATAGCTTATCTACCTCCTTAATAATAGGAACAATAGTATCTTTAACATGGGTATAGTTAATTGGTGGAACATCCTCCTCGGGAAAGTCTATATTAGCTTCAAAAATAGCTAAAAGTCCAAGTAATTTTTTGCGCATAGATTCAATTTCTTTTGAGAGAACCCCTTGTAACTGATTTATTGCAAAGTGTAAGCCATCTTCAGTCTTTGCTCTAATTATATCAATAATACTTTCTGCTTGAGCTAAGTCAATTCTACCGTTAAGAAAAGCTCTTTTGGAAAATTCACCTGCTTCAGCCAACCTAATACCATTTACTAATAGAACTTTTAAGATTTGTTGTAAAGCCAAATAGCTGCCGTGACAATTTATTTCCACAACATCTTCTCCAGTAAAGGTTTTTGGACCCCTCATTACCGAAACTAAGCATTCATCAATTACCTGCCCCTGTTCATTATTAAAATGACCATAATTTATAGTGTGGCTAGTTCTTTCTATTAAAGGTACTCCTTTTTTTACTTTAAAGAATTTATCAACTATTGACCAAGAGTCCTGTCCACTAACTCTAATTATACCTATTCCACCTTCTCCAGGAGCAGTGGCAATAGCTGCTATAGTATCAGAAATCAAATTCCTCACCTCATCAATATTTTCTCCTATATAGCTATAAAATAAGCATTTAATGCCTTTAGCTTCATCATGTATGTATATAAATCTCTAATAATGAAAAAATCATACTTTCCTAAATTAATAAAAAACCCAGTACATATACTGGGTTTGTAGCTTATTACCTTTTCAGTGAAATAACTACTTTTCGATAAGGTTCATCACCTTCACTAAAAGTTTGAACATCACTGTCATCTTGCAAAGCTGTATGTATAATACTTCTTTCGTAAGGGTTCATTGGTTCTAGTATTACTCTTCTTTTTGTTTGCTTCACTTTTTGAGAAAGCTTTTTTGCTAATCTGATCAAGGTTTCTTCTCTTTTACTGCGATATCCTTCAATGTCTAACATCACTTTAACCCTATCATCAGTTTTCTTGTTTATAGCTAGATTTAGCCAATACTGTAAAGCATCTAGTGTATCTCCACGGCGACCAATTAGTACACCTAAATCTTTTCCTGTCATATTAACATGTATTTGCCCATTCTTTTCCTCTACTTTTACCTCAGGTTTAATCTGATAATGAGTATACAAAGGCTCTAAAAATTTTAAGACATTTTCTTTAGTGGAAAAGACCTTTGTCACCTTGACAATAGCATTCTTTTGACCAATTAGGCCTAGAAATCCTTTGGTAGGCTCCTCTAATACTTCTACGATAGCGTTCTCTTTTGGGACACCAAGAATCTCTAATGCTTTTTCAACAGCCTCTTCTACCGTTTTACCATTTACCTCAATACTATTCATAGACTAATTTGCACCCTCCTTCGCGATCGAAGCCGGCCTATTAATAATCAACTGCTCAATTGTCCCAACAATACTAAACATAGTCCAATATAGGGCTAATCCTGCTGGAAAGCTTCTTGCAAAAAAACCTAGCATTAGTGGCATTATATAAAGAAAAGTTTTTTGCATCTGTGCTTGTTCAGGAGCAGCTGTAGATCCCGTAAGCTTCTGTTGAATATACATTTGCATAAACATTGTGCCTGCTACTAAAATAGGTAGAATAATAGGATCTGGATTACTTAAATTAGGAACCCACAAAAAGCTTGGAGTTACTGTATACTGAAATTCACTTAATGCTCTAAATAATGCTAATAATATAGGAAGCTGAACTATTAAAGGTAAGCATCCAGCTAAAGGATTAACTCCTTCTTCTTTATAAAGAGCCATTATCTCTTGCTGTGCTTTTTCTGGGTTTTTCTTATGCTTTTCTTGAATGCGCTTCATTTCAGGCTGTATAGCCTGCATTGCTTTCATAGACTTCATTTGTTTATTTGTTAAAGGGAATAAAACTAGCTTGATTAAAATAGTTAGCATAACAATAGCCAAGCCATAGCTTGGTATACCTATACTTTCCGTAATATTAAAAAGATATTGCAAAACATTTGAAATAAAGTCAATAATAGCTTGGAACACTATAATACCTCCTTATGGTCAACTCAAACTCATATGCCTTATATCTATCAGAAAGCTTTTGCCTTCTGTTAATTTCTATCTACAGGATCGTATCCCCCTTGGTTAAAGGGATTACATCTCAAAATACGCCAAAAACCCAACATGCTTCCTTTTATAAGACCTTTTTTCTCAATAGCTTCTATCGTGTACTGAGAACAGGTAGGATAAAATCTACATCTAGAAAGTAGAAAAGGAGAAATCCCCTTTTGATAAAAATAAATTAACATTAACACAATTCTCTTAATCATGCTAGATTCCTCTATTTCTTATTACAATTATTTTATTAATTTAGCCTTTCTGAGTAGATACTTCATTTCTCCCTCAATCTGCTTAAAGTCAGCAGAAATTATTCTTGGCCTGGCAATAATGATAATATTTTTACCTACAAGCTTATCTAAATAGCTCCTTAAAGAAGCCTTTAATAAGCGCTTATATTTATTCCGCACCACTGCTTTTCCAACTTTTTTAGAAACAGAGAACCCAGCCTGACAGTATTGGCTATTATCGTTATTCAGCCAGTATAAGACCATATGTCTTCCAGCAATAGAGTTTCCCTTATTATAAACTTTTCTAAAATCAGTGCCTTTTTTTAATCGATAGTGGGACTTCAACATATGTACCTCCAGCACTTCTATAAAAAACATTTCTCAGCACTTAGTTTACCCAAAGCACGTAATAATGTAACCAAATAATAAGAAATTTTATATTTTATAACTCATACTAAAAAAAGTATTAAGAAAAGGCCACAAAAGCGGCCTTTTTCTATGCAGACAATTTTTTTCTTCCTTTTAGTCTTCTTCTTTTAAGTACATTTCTACCGGCAGTAGTTTTCATACGCTTTAAAAAGCCATGCTCTCTTTTACGTTGACGATTCTTAGGTTGATAAGTCCTTTTCATATATATAAGCCTCCCTTCCATTTACCAATCAATAAGTTGTGTTACTATATAAGCTAACTTTATAAGCTAACTTTGGTTAATTTCTAAGCAAAACACACACGTAAAATTATAACTAAGCTTAGAATAAATGTCAAGCAAGGAGTAAATTTAGATTTTATAAGATGGTGACAATTTTTTCTTTAAAGTTATCCACTGTGGATAAAGTAAAAATAACTGTTGAAGTTGTGGATAATTTTTGCTATTATATACCTGCACCTATAAAAGTCCTTAGTTTCTTTTAATAAATTCTACCCCTTCTACCTAGAATATGACAAATTTCGACATGCTTGTACTTATACACACCTGTGGATAATATTGTTGATAACATAATTTTTGCATATAATTTTGTACTTATTGATATTTTTTTATCACCAGCATGTTAATTAATAATATTAATACTGTTTATAAGTATAACACCACGCTAATGCCTCAAGATGTTTTTCCCATTAACCTCTTGTGGATAACTTTTATTATTTTACTTATACCACCTTTGTTAACCTTCAACAATTCTCCAAAAAAATTCGGATTTTGTTGTTTTAAATAAGATTAAGAATATATTATGATAATATTTTATTATTAACATTTTATTATTTATTTTGTGGATATTTAAGAGGAGGCATTATGCAATAATGAATAAAAATTTACCACATCACCTTTGGGACCAGTGCCTTAAAACTTTGGAACAGCAGTTAAAAAAACCTAGCTTCGAAACCTGGATCAAATCAGTATATTTATATGATTATAAAGGTAATAAGCTAGTATTAGCTACGCCTAATGTATTTGCGCGAGAATGGATTGTGAATAATTATGCTAATGTAATTAAGCCTATATGTGAACAAATATTTGAACGTACCCTTGATATTTCTTATATAGTTCCTATAGATAATGAAGAAGATAATTACATAGTTGATAGAAGGGATAAAAAAGAAAAAGAAATATCTAATTCACTTCCTAAAGAGCATATTTCTACTTTAAATCCAAAGTATACTTTTGATACTTTCGTTGTTGGCAATAGTAATCGATTCGCCCATGCTGCCTCCTTAGCAGTGGCTGAAGCCCCTGCTAAGTCATATAATCCATTATTTATTTATGGAGGAGTAGGATTAGGTAAAACCCACTTAATGCATGCAATTGGTCACTTTGTAAAGCAACAAAATAATCAAGCAAAAGTAATGTATGTATCATCAGAAACATTCACTAATGAGCTTATCAATTCAATTCGAGACGATAACACTATTGAATTTAGAAATAAATACCGCAGCATTGATGTACTATTGATAGATGATATTCAGTTTTTAGCAAAGAAAGAGCGAACTCAAGAAGAATTTTTCCATACCTTCAATTCTCTTCATGAAGCTAACAAACAGCTGGTTATTTCTAGTGACAGACCGCCTAAAGAGATACCAACCCTTGAAGATAGATTAAGATCTCGCTTTGAATGGGGGCTTATTACAGATATCCAGCCACCAGATTTAGAAACAAGAATAGCTATTTTAAGAAAAAAAGCTGCTATTGAAAATATATTAGTTCATGATGATGTAATGTTATACATTGCAGATCAAATACAATCAAATATCAGAGAATTAGAAGGAGCATTAATAAGGGTAGTAGCATTTTCATCTTTAAAGGGAAAGGAAATTACTCAAGAGCTAGCCGCTGAGGCACTTAAAGATATCTTGCCAGATGTTAAGCCTAAACAATTAACTATTTCATTTATTCAAGAGGTAGTTGCAAAATTTTATAGCCTTAAATTAGATGAAATGAAAGCAAAGAAACGAACTAGAACAGTTTCCTATCCACGACAAATAGCTATGTATTTATGTCGTGAGCTCACCGACTCCTCCTTGCCAAAGATAGGCGATGAGTTTGGCGGAAGAGACCATACCACTGTTATTCATGCCCACGAAAAAATTGGGACAGAGCTAAAGCATGATGTTAATCTGCAACAAACTGTTACACAACTAATTAAAGAAATTAAGAAAAATTAACTGATATAACATGTTGATAACTTTGTAGATACTTTGTTATTTAATTGTTAATAACTTGTCCAATGTTAACAATGTGGATAAGTTTGCTAGATGGCTAACATACTTATCCACATTGTTTTTATTTGCCTAGAATAGCTTTTTAAGTTTTTCCACATATCTACATGCCCTACTACTATTACTACTAATTATATTTACATTATATATAAAAGATTTCAATTAAATATTATGTTAATAACTTTAAGGAGGTTGGAGCATTTGAAGTTTCACTGTAGTCAAGAAGAACTGTACTTAGGTGTCTCTGTCGTACAACGAGCAGTCTCAGCAAAAAATACAATCCCAATATTAGGTGGTGTTTATCTTGAAGCTACCTCTAACAATAAATTAATTTTGAGGTCTACTGATTTAGAAATAGGTATTGAACACATTATAAATGTTACAACATCAGAGCCAGGCAAGGTGGTTTTACCAGCAAAATATTTTGTAGATATAGTAAGAAGATTACCTAATACGAATATAAATTTAGAGCTAATCAATAATGCTCTTTTAATAACCTATGAAAAATCTAAACTTAATATAAACACTTTCCCAGCAGAAGAATTTCCTAATCTTCCTATAATTGACGAGCTTAATAATTTTACCTTAGCGGCAAACGTTTTTAAAAAAGCTATCAGACAAGTAAGTATTGCAGCTTCCCCTATTGATAACAACAGACCTATTTTTACTGGTATCCTAATGGACTTTAGTAAGGACAATGAATTAACTGTAGTTGCAACAGATACTCATCGCCTTACATATCGAACTGAAAAGGTAAAATCCAGTGAAGTTAATGCAGATAAATTAGATATAATTGTTCCCAGCAAGGTATTATTAGAAATAAGCCGTCTTATTGATAGTGATAGTATTATTAACCTGATAATTGGAAAAAATAATCAGGTAGTATTTAAATTTGGTTCAACATCCATCTTTTCTAGATTAATTCAGGGGCAATTTCCTAATTATAAACAGGTAATACCTGTAAGCTTTAAGTCAGAAATTAAGATTTCAACTAAAAGCTTTTTAGATTCTTTAGAAAGAGCGGCCTTGCTAAACAGAGAGGAAGAAGCCAAAAAGAAGTCTAATAACGTTAAGCTTTTATTTCAAGAGGATGTCCTTTCAATAGATTCATATGCAGCAGAGGTAGGTAATATTCATGAAGAATTAAATGTTACTATTGAAGGAGAAGAATTTGAAATATCCTTTAATGCTAAATATTTACTGGATGTTTTAAAGGTCTTAGAAGAAGAATATATTAATTTTAAACTTACTGGGCCTTTAAGCCCTGCTATTATTGAGCCAATATCTGATGATAATTTCTTATACTTGGTACTACCAGTTAGGAGCAATTAAATGGATTTTAAAAAAATAACGATTAAAACTGCTACCATCAAGCTTGATCAATTTTTAAAATGGGCTGATATTGTAGGCTCTGGTGGGGAAGCAAAGATGATAATTAAAGATGAGCAAGTTAAGCTTAATGGAGAAATTATTACCCAACGAGGTAAAGTATTGACAAAGGGTGATATTATTACTGTAGAGGGGATTAATTACCAGGTTGAAAATTAGGAGTGCTTACTTGTGCGCTTAAAGTCACTTAAATTAGATTACTTTCGTAACTATGATAAAATTAAAATTGAATTTAGACAAAATATAGTTATTTTTGTAGGAGAAAATGCCCAAGGCAAGACTAATATATTAGAGGCTATTTATTATCTTGCTACTGGTTCTGCTTACCGTCCGAATAAAGATAGGGAGCTAATAAACTGGAAAAATGATTATTTTTCGATTAAAGCTGAGATTATTAGTCATCGAGAAAGAGATATAACTATTGAAATTGACTATATCAAGCAAAAAAAATCAATAAGTATTAATGGCGTAAAGAAAAATAAACTGCAAGACCTATTTGGTAATCTAAATGTGGTTATTTTTGCACCTGAGGATTTAATATTAATTAAGGGGACTCCCGGAGATAGAAGAAGATTTCTAAATAAGGAAATAAGCCAGGTTAGCAGCCAGTACTATTATTTTTACTCTCAATATAATAAAATACTGCTACAACGTAATTCTATCCTAAAAAAAATAGCTTTTTCTAAAAGGCAGCTGACGGATCAACTTAATGTATGGGATAACCAACTAGTCTATTATGGCAGTAGAGTTGTAAAATGGAGATTAGATTTTATTTATTTGCTTTCAAAGTATGCTGCTTTAAGCCATCAAGCTTTAAGTGGTAATACAGAGGAATTATCATTAACTTATACAACTAATACTTGTGATATATTAAAGAAAAAGAATATTATTTCTGGTATTTCTATTGATGATATTGCCGAAGAATTTTTGAGAAAACTAAAGGAAACAGCAAAAGATGAAGTTGATAAAGCTACTACGCTAATAGGACCCCATCGAGATGATATCGATTTTATAATTAATGAAAAGGATTTAAAATATTATGGTTCTCAAGGACAGCAACGGAGTGCTGTTCTTTCAGTCAAACTGGCCCAAATAAAATTAATAAAAGATAAGCTTGATACCTTTCCAATATTGTTACTTGATGACGTTATGTCGGAATTAGATCAAAAAAGAAGAGAACATTTACTACAACAAACTGAGAGTGAAATTCAGACATTTATTACTACAACCCACTTACATTCCTTTAATGAAAAAGTACTAAATGAAGCTCAATTACTTAAGGTTGATAAGGGGAGAATATATCCTACTAGCTAGGAAAGAGGGAGATATTTATGTTTTTACATATAGGTGGAGATGTGGTTGTCTTAAAGAAAGATATAATTACTATCATAGATAGTGAAACCGGTCTTAGCTGTGAAGCAACAAAAGAATTTTTAAATACAGCTAAGGAAGAAGGTTTTTTGAGAAGTATTGATGAAAATGAAAAAGTAAAATCTTATGTAGTAACTGATAGGGAGATTTATTTATCACCTATTGCAGCATTTACTTTGTTAAAAAGGTCATAAGAACCTGAAGAATGGGGGTTAATAGATGGTATTAAACTATGATGCCAGTCAGATTCAAGTGCTAGAAGGCTTAGACCCGGTCCGGAAAAGACCAGGTATGTACATAGGTTCTACTAGTAGCCGTGGTCTCCATCATCTTGTCTACGAAATTGTAGATAATAGTGTTGATGAATCATTGGCTGGATACTGTGATGAAATAAAAGTTGTTATTCATAATGACAATAGTGTAACAGTGACAGATAATGGGAGAGGGATACCTGTTGAAATTCACCCACAAACCGGAAAAAGTACTCTTGAAACTGTATTAACGGTACTTCATGCCGGAGGTAAATTTGGTGGAGAAGGATATAAAGTCTCTGGTGGCTTGCACGGTGTTGGTATGTCTGTAGTAAATGCTTTATCTGAATGGTTAGAAGTGATAATCAAACGCAATGGGAAAATTCACAAGCAACGCTATGAAAGAGGGGTACCCTTAGAGGAGTTGCAGATAATTGGGGATGCCGAGGATACAGGAACTGAAATTAGCTTTAAGCCAGATCCAGAGATATTTCAAGAAACAATCATATACAGCTTTGATACTCTGGTAAATAGATTAAGAGAACTATCTTTTTTAAATAAGGGATTAAAAATAGCTATTAAGGATGAGCGAGACAACCAAGAAAAAATTTATCTCCACGAAGGTGGAATAATAGATTTTGTTAAGTATGTAAATAAAAATAAAGATGTTCTATTTCCTTCCCCGATTTATTTTGAGAGGGAAAAAGAAGGCATTCATGTTGAGATATCGATGCAGTACACAGATGGATATAGTGAAAATATATTTTCATTTGCTAACAATATCAATACTCATGAAGGTGGTTCTCATGAGCAGGGTTTTAAGACTGCCCTTACTAGAATCATTAACGACTATGGACGCAAAAATAATATCCTAAAAGAAAAGGATCAAAATCTTAGCGGTGAAGATATTAGGGAAGGAATGGCGGCTGTAATCAGTGTCAAAGTTCCTGAACCTCAATTTGAAGGGCAAACTAAAACTAAGCTTGGAAATAGTGAGGTTCGTGGCATTGTAGATTCCGTAATGTCAGAGCAATTGAGTATCTTTTTAGAAGAAAATCCTAGTGTCAGCAGGAAAATAATCGAGAAAAGTGTTAGTGCTGCCAGAGCTAGAGAGGCTGCTAGGAAAGCTAGGGAGCTTACCAGAAGAAAGAATATTTTAGAAAGTACTACGTTACCTGGAAAACTGGCAGATTGTAGCTCTAAGGACCCGGCTGAGAGTGAGCTTTATCTAGTAGAGGGTGACTCAGCGGGAGGGTCTGCCAAACAAGGAAGAGATAGAAAATTTCAAGCAATCTTGCCATTACGGGGTAAAATTATCAATGTAGAAAAGGCAAGGTTAGATAAAATACTTGGTAATGAAGAAATCAAAGCTATGATAACAGCATTAGGGACAGGTATCTCTAATGATTTTAATATTGAAAAAGCCCGATATCATAAGCTAGTAATAATGACCGATGCTGATGTAGACGGATCTCATATTCGTACCTTATTATTGACATTCTTTTATAGATACATGAAGGATTTAATTAATCATGGTTATGTATATATAGCCCAACCTCCTTTATTTAAAGTTTCTAAAGGTAAAAATGTTTACTATGCTTATACTGAGGACGAGCTAGAAAAACTGTTAAAGGATTTAGGTCGAGATAACTATAGTATTCAGCGTTACAAGGGTCTAGGAGAGATGAATCCAGAGCAATTATGGGAGACTACTATGGATCCAGAGAATAGAACAATTTTACGAGTGACACTAGAGGATGCTATGAAGGCTGATGAGATTTTTACAATCTTGATGGGGGATAAAGTAGAGCCAAGAAGAGAATTTATCCAGGAGCATGCCAAAAGCGTCCGCAACTTAGATGTCTAGGGGGGAAAGCCTTGAGTCTTTTATATAATGAGGGTAAAATAGTACCGATAAAAATAGAAGAAGAGATGAAAAAATCCTACATTGATTACGCCATGAGTGTGATAGTAGGACGAGCATTGCCTGATGTAAGGGATGGTTTAAAACCGGTTCACCGTAGAATATTGTATGCTATGTATGAGCTGGGAATGACGCCAGACAAGGCTTATAAAAAGTCTGCTAGAATAGTCGGGGAAGTTTTAGGAAAGTATCACCCTCATGGTGATACTGCTGTTTATGATGCAATGGTAAGAATGGCTCAGGATTTTTCTACTAGATATCCTTTAGTAGATGGCCATGGAAACTTTGGATCAGTAGACGGTGATTCTCCAGCAGCTATGCGTTATACTGAGGTCAGAATGGCTAAAATTGCTACTGAGCTATTGGCAGATATTAATAAAGAGACAGTAGATTTTATACCAAACTTTGATGAAACCTTAAAAGAACCGAAAGTTTTACCAGCAAAGGTTCCAAATTTACTGATCAATGGGTCTTCAGGTATTGCTGTTGGCATGGCTACCAATATTCCACCCCACAATCTGGGTGAGGTTGTGGATGGTTTAAATAAAATGATAGATAACCCAGAAGTATCGGTTGGAGAGCTTATTCAGCATATTAAAGGGCCTGATTTCCCTACCGGTGGATTAATAATGGGCCGTGACGGTATTATATCAGCCTATACTACTGGTAGAGGGGTAGTAAAGATTAGGGCTGTTAGCCATTTTGAGCAATTGAAAAATGGAAAGACTCAAATTATTGTTACAGAAATACCTTATATGGTAAATAAGGCACGATTAATTGAAAAAATTGCTGATTTAGTAAGAGATAAAAAAATAGATGGCATTACGGATCTTCGGGACGAATCAGATCGTAAAGGAATGCGTATTGTCATTGAACTGAGACGGGATGCCAATGGACATGTAATCTTAAATCAGCTCTATAAGCAAACTCAGCTGCAAGATACCTTCGGCATAATTATGCTCGCCTTGGTTGACGGAGAGCCTAAGGTTCTCAACATAAAAGAAGTTCTATTTCATTACTTGGAGCACCAAAAGGATGTAATTGTTAGACGAACCAAGTTTGAACTGGCAAAAGCGGAAGCTAGAGCTCACATAGTGGAAGGGCTACGGATTGCCTTAAACAATTTAGACGAAGTAATTAAGACTATTAGGCAGTCTCAAACTACAGAAATTGCTAAAAATGCTCTGATGGAGAAGTTTTCTCTTAGTGATAAGCAGGCTCAGGCTATTCTAGATATGAGATTGCAGCGTTTAACGGGATTAGAGCGGGAAAAATTAGAAAATGAATATAAGGAATTACTAGAAAAAATTGCTTACTATAACAAAGTACTAGGAGATGAAAAGCTAGTACTAGGAATTATTAAAGATGAGCTTACTGAAGTCAGAAATAAATATAGTGATAATAGAAAGACTCAAATTTCTGACGAAGACACAAAAATTGAGATCCAAGATTTGATAGCTGAAGAAGATGTAGTAATTATGATGACTCATGGTGGTTATATCAAGCGGCTTCCTATAGATACCTATAAAAGTCAACGCAGAGGTGGACGAGGTGTTGCTGGCATAGCCACAAAGGAATCAGACGTGGTAGAGCACCTATTTATCACTTCTACCCATCATAACCTATTGGTATTTACTAATAAGGGTAAGGTTTACCGTCTCAAGGTATACGAAATCCCTGAAGGCAGTAGACAAGCAAAAGGAACAGCTATAATTAACCTGTTAGGGTTAGCAAATGATGAGATAGTAACTGCTTTAATACCTGTTAAGACCTTTGATAATGAAACATTCTTAGTAATGGCTACAAAAAACGGTATTATTAAAAAGACCGTACTAACAGCCTACGATTTGACTCGTAAGGATGGGATAATAGCAATTCACCTAGATGAGGATGATGAGCTGATTGGCGTAAGAATGACAAAGGGTAAGGTTGATATTCTTTTAGCTACAGCTAAGGGCATGATTATTAGATTCTCTGAAAGAGATGTTAGAGAGATGGGACGTATCGCTAGAGGGGTAAAAGGAATTGGCCTGTCTAATGGGGATTATGTTCAGAGTATGGCGAGAAGTAAAGATGATCATAACATCCTCTTTATTACTGATAAAGGTTATGGTAAAAGAACTCCTATTGGGGAATTTAAGGTTCAAAATAGAGGTGGAAAAGGAGTTATTGGCATTAGATTGACTGAGACAACTGGTAATTTAGTAGCTATTAGAGTTGTCAAAGATGATGATGATATTCTTTTCATAAGTGGAGAAGGAATAGTTCTGAGAACAGAAGTTAAGGAAATATCTAAAATGGGAAGAGCGACCAAAGGTGTCAGAGTAATGAAAATTAGTGAAAATGATAGGCTGGTGGCTGTCGCAAGAATCAGTGCCAATGAGAAATAGTTATAAAACTGAAAAACAAAAAATGCAGTAGCTATATAAAAGCTACTGTTTTTTATTAAGTATTGGAATTAATAAATAATAGAAGTCGGGAGTTATCGTGAGGATATGTATATATTTGCACAATATAGCTATAGTATTAATTAATAATGATTGAGTATAGTAAAATAACGAAGGTTAGGGAAATTGCTTATAGTTAGTGATTATGATAAGGTATTATTTGGCAAGAAAGGAGATAAAAAAATGGATATTCATGATTTAACATTAGATCGAGGTAAAACAACAACAGTACATGGAAAAATATATGGGCTAGATTATTTAATTGAAGAAGATGATTATTTTGTCAAGATCTTTTTAGATTTTCACAATAAGCGGTTGATTGTCTTAGATTATCGTGGACCTAATATTCACAGAATGAGCCATAAGCTAGATTTTCTCGTAAAAGAAAATAATTTTGATAAAGTATTTATTAAAGCTAAGCTAGAGGATTGGGAGAAG
>JAWSUQ010000008.1:0-18265 GCA_033549265.1 Bacillota bacterium | reverse complement strand
AATTAAATCAGGACAGTTAAAAGGGATAGGAGTCTTTAGTGAGGAGCGCCTAGCAGGTGATTTGAGCGGTGTTCCTACTATGAAAGAGCAAGGAATTGATGTAGTATTTGGAAACTGGCGTGGTATATGGGGGCCGCCTGACATGCCTAAAGAAGAGTATGACTATTGGGTAAATGCTTTAACTGAGATGAATGAATCAGAGGCTTGGAATGACGTAATGACAAAGATGCAGTGGGTGCCTTGGTTTAAAACAGATAACCTTGATGCCTGGTTGGATGAAGAAAGAGAGAATATGATCGAGGCTATGAAAGCGGCAGGCATTCTACAATAAAGCTAGACATCTATTAAGACAAAATCTTATAGTGAAGCGGTTTTCCGCTTCACTATTTTAAAAAAAGGAGGGTGCTATGAAATCCGATGTAAAAGCAGGAATTACCGCTTTAATAATTTCCTTGATCTATCTAGCGGCAACCTTTTCCTCTTCAGGGCGAAACATGGTCATCTCTACACCCATAGAGCCTACGTTTTTTCCGAGGCTAATAGCAGGAGGATTAATAATTAGCTCATTAGCCATCTTAATTCCCGCTCTTATCAAGCAGAAGCAGGAAGGTAATGTAAAGGAAGTAAAGCAAGAACCGTTTTTTACTAAAGAAAGAAATATTATCTTAGGTGCTTTTATTATCTATGTAGCTTTGTTTAACGTACTAGGCTATAAGATAGCCACCTTATTATTTTCGATAGCTACGCTAACATTTCTTAATAAAGAGGCCTGGAAACGAAATGTAACCTTTTCGGTTATCTTTGTAATAGCAGCCTATTACGTATTTAACACCATCCTACAAGTACAGTTACCTACCGGATTTCTAAACATTTAGGGGGGGATAAAATGGATTTATTTTCTTCATTAATACTGGGTTTTAAAGTAGCTTTAACTCCGATCAATCTCCTCTTCGCTACTGCTGGTGTAATTATTGGACAGATTGTCGGGATTTTGCCGGGGTTAGGGCCTATGGTTACTATTGCTGTACTTTTGCCATTTACTTACGGGCTTGATCCTATTCCGGCTATTATGGCTTTTGCCGGTATATATTATGGGTCCCAATTTGGCGGGGCCATATCTTCTATTTTGGTTAATGCTCCTGGTACTGAGTCTGCAGTAATTACAGCTTTGGAAGGCTACCCCATGGCTAAAAAAGGGAAGGCTGGGTTAGCTTTGGCTACAGCAGCGGTTAGTTCCTTTACAGGTGGGACTATCGGAGTTATTTTCCTAATTCTGTTATCACCTTTGATGATCAAATTAGTACTAACCTTTGGAGCTCCAGAGTACTTTGCCTTAATGCTGTTTGCCCTTGCTTGTATTACAGGTTTGTCTGAAGGCAGTACCTTTCCTAAGACCATGTTCAGTATATTTATGGGCCTTGGTTTAGCTATGATTGGTATGGATCCTGTCTCTTCTTCAGCAAGGATGACTTTTGGGATAGGGGAGCTTTTTGAAGGGATAGATTTTATTGTCCTAGCCATCGGAATGTTTGCTTTTGCTGAGGTTTTGAAGAACCTGAGCAAGGTTGACTATACCAAGCCTAAAGAGAAAGTGGCTGTTAACTCCAAAGTGGGGATCAGCTATAAAGAGTGGCTGTATATTCTACCTACTACCATCAGGGCTGCATTTATCGGATTCTTTATAGGTGTATTGCCTGGAGTAGGGACTACTACATCTTCTCCCTTAGCCTATGTAACAGAAAAAAACCTGGCTAGAAATAAGGGAAACTTCAATAATGGTGAAGCAAAAGGTGTAGCTGCTGGTGAGTCTTCCAACAACGCAGGTGCTATGGGGGCGATGGTGCCGTTACTGACCATGGGTATACCTGGTTCTGGTACAACAGCTATCATGCTGACAGCCTTTATGATACTGGGGATTATGCCTGGACCCCTTCTCTTTACCGAACAGCCAAACTTGGTGTGGGGGCTAGTGGCCAGCTTTTTTATAGGAAATTTTATTCTGTTAGCTCTTAATTTACCCCTTGTTCGGTTCTTGGTGAAAATACTTCAGGTGCCAAATGAGATACTTTTTACGCTAGTATTGTTATTGGCCTCCATCGGAGCCTACAGCCTTGGGATGCGCACCTTTGACATTTGGCTTGTGATAATCTTTGGGTTAATGGGACATTTCTTGAAACGCTATAATTTTCCGTTGGCACCTGTATTAGTATCACTGATCTTAGGCCGAATGGTTGAGAACAATTTTGCCCGTTCCATGGCTATGAGTGGCAAGGATCTTAGTATATTTTTTGCAAGACCAGTTTCAACATTTTTAATAGTGGCTGCAGTGCTATTTTTGGTAGTGCCACAAATTATAGCGTTTATTCGCAAAAGAAGGACAGCCCAAGATGATAAGGTGGCTTTGACAAAGTAATTAATTTATTTAAAATACAAAAATATATTTGGCCTATTGGAAGGGGGAGACATTTTTGAGAAGATATGCAATTGCTGTTATTTCTGGGGATGGTATTGGTCCAGAGGTAATAGCTGAAGGAGTAAAAGTTTTGAAACAAGTAGGCAATATTGATGGTAATGTAGAGTTTATGCTGGAGGAGTTTCCCTGGGGGTCTGAATATTATCTGGAAAAGGGACAGATGATGCCGGACGATGCCTTAGAGACATTGAAAAAATATGATGCTATCTATTTCGGAGCTGTTGGATTGCCGGAGGTTCCTGATTGGATACCTGCTCATAAGCTGCTATACACAATTAGGCGCTCCTTTAATCAATATGTCAATCTTAGACCTGTAAAGCTTTTAAAGGGTGTTTCCTGTCCTCTGAAAAAGGAAGTAGATATTGATATGGTCTTCATTAGGGAAAACATTGAAGGAGAGTATTCCGATATGGGTGGACGCCACTATGGCGGTACTCCTAATGAGTTGGCCACTCAGGTAAATATATTTACCCGAAGGGGTATAGAGCGTGTCATGGGGTATGGGTATGAATTGGCTAAAAAAAGAAGTGGCAGCCTGGCTAGCATTACCAAATCAAATGCCCTTATGCACTCCATGGTGCTATGGGATGAGATTTATGAGGAGTACAAGAAGGAGTATCCAAATATCGAAAGCTCTCAAGTATTAGTTGATGCCATGGCCATGTACATGGTAAATATCCCTGAAAGCTTTGATGTTGTAGTAGCCTCAAATCTATTTGGTGATATACTTACTGACCTGGGAGCTGCTCTTCAGGGGGGCTTAGGGTTTGCACCCAGCGGCAATATCAATCCTGATAAGACATTCCCGTCAATGTTTGAACCAGTCCATGGGTCTTCACCTAGGGAGAAAGGCAAAAACATAGTAAACCCTATTGCTACGATCTGGACTGCAAAGCTAATGCTGGATCACTTAGGGGAGGAACAATGGGGACAGAGAATTTTAGATGCGGTTGAAGATGTTCTTCTTGCAGGAAAGGTAAGAACTAGAGATATAGGTGGCAGCAGCTCTACATCCGACATGGGTGATGCTATTGTAGAAAAGCTTCGTGAAAATGCCAATAAAAGCTAAGGAGGAAGATTAAGATGCCAATGCATGCAATTGAAAAAATTCTTGCTAAAGCTAGTGGGAATACCAGCGTTAGTAAAGGTCAAGTAGTTAATTGTGATATAGATGTAGCCGGAATTAATGATTTATATTGGCAAGTAGTGAAGTCCTTACACGAAATGGGTGAAGATAAGGTTTGGGATCCGGATAAAGTTGCTATTTTGTTGGACCATCAGGCACCAGCACCCACAATTAAGGCTGCCACAAATCATAGAAACTTTAGACTGTTTGCCAAGGAGCAAGGAATTACCAATTTGTTTGATGTAAATACAGGAACATGCCATCAGGTTGTTACTGAATCGGGGCTTGCTAGACCAGGAGCTATTGTTGTTCTAACAGATTCCCATAGCACTACCTATGGTGCAGTAGGGGCATTTGGTACAGGAGTTGGTGCAACAGAATTAGCTGGGATACTTGCCACCGGTCAGCTTTGGTTCAGAGTACCAGAGGTGATTAAGATAAGTATAACAGGCACCATGGCCAAAGGGGTTTTGCCAAAGGATATTATCGTTCACATCTTAGGAAAGCTGGGTACTGCTGGAGCTGTTTACAAGGTGGTGGAGTTTACTGGACCTGTTGTAGAAAAAATGGATCTGGCAGGTCGAATGGTACTGTGCAACATGGCTACAGAAATGGGGGCCAAAACTGCCTATATCCAGCCAAATGAGGAAATCATGGAATATGTTAAAGCCAGAACGAATAGACCATATACGTTATTTACTACAGACGAGGGCTACCAATATAGTGGAGAATATGTATTTGACATTTCAGATTTAGAGCCCCAATTATCAGTACCCCATAATGTAGATAATGCCCGGAACCTATCTGAAGTAGAGTCGGTACAAGTAGACCAGGTTTTTATTGGATCCTGTACAGGGGGACGGATAGAGGATATCGAAATTGCTGCAAAAATTTTAAAGGGCAAAAAGATAGCCAACGGCACTAGAATGGTTGTGATTCCTGCTTCCGGAGAAGTCTTGAAGTTGGCCATTGGCAAAGGTTATGTGGAAGACTTAATGGAAGCTGGAGCAGTTTTTGCTACTCCGGGCTGTGGGCCATGTTTAGGCGGCCATCAAGGAATATTAGCGCCTGGAGAGGTTTGTGTAAGCACCTCAAACCGTAACTTCCCAGGAAGAATGGGCAGTAAAGAAGCCAGCATCTACTTAGCTTCACCGGCAACCGCTGCAGCCAGTGCTTTAGAGGGACGAATTGCCGATCCTCGAAAATATCTATAAAGGAGGCTATTTATAATGAAGGAAATTATTAGTGGGAATGCTTATGTTTTCTCTCAAGACAATATTGATACTGATCAAATATACCCAGGACGTTATCTTGAATTAACTGAACCCGAAGATATCGTTAATCACGCTATGGAGGGTATTGATGAGGATTTCGTCAGTAGGTTCAAGGCTGGAGGAATTGTTGTGGCAGGGCAAAACTTTGGCTGTGGATCCAGTCGAGAGCATGCTGTCATCACCTTAAAGGAGTTGGGTGTTACAGGTGTTATTGCCGAATCTTTTGCCCGAATTTTCTTCAGAAATGCCATCAACTTAGGTGTGCCCATAGTAGAATGTCCCGGGATCAGTTCTAAAGTGAAGGAACAGGATGAGTTAGAAGTAAATTTCATTGAGGGAACTATAAAAAATCTGACCAATGGGGAAGTTTTCCAAGGGAATAAGATTGACCCAGTTGCTTACGAAATCCTCAGCAGTGGAGGTATTGTGGAAAAAATTAAAAACCGAAAAAAGTAATTAAATTACCTTAAAAGAGGTGTTGTCTCATGGCAATGCATGCTGTTCACAAAATATTAGCCTCTGCTTCAGATAAAGAAAAGGTTGCCCCCGGTGAGCTTATTAATGCAAAAGTAGATATCGTAGGTATTAATGATATCTACCTCACTGCCTTAGTTTCCTTTCATGAAATGGGTGGGCAAAAAGTATGGAATGCAGATAAAGTAGTATTTTTCTTTGACCATAATGCTCCGAGCTCTGTCCTAAAAGCTTCTGAGAATCAGAAGGCCATGAGAAAATTCATCAGAGAACAAGGAGTCACTCACCTGTTTGATATTAATGACGGCATCTGCCATCAAGTATTGCCTGAAGCAGGAATGGTCAAACCAGGGGATGTCATAGTGATAACTGATTCCCATACCACAACTAACGGTGCCTTTGGGGCATTTGGAACTGGTGTAGGATCTACCGATGTGGCCATAGCTATGTTAACTGGCGAGCTATGGCTAAGAGTACCTGATATTATTAAATTGAATTTAGAGGGTCAATTGCGGGAAGGTGTAATGGCAAAGGACCTGAGCTTATTTTTACTAGGAAAGCTAGGTACCAGTTTCGCTTCTTACAAAGTAATTGAATTTACGGGATCTACAGTAATGAATCTGCCACTAGAGGAGAGAATGGTACTTTGTAATATGGCTTTAGAAATGGGAGCCAAAAGTGCATACATTCAACCGGACGATTTAGTTATAGAGTATGTAAAATCGCGAACGGACCAGGAATTTAAAGTATATGAAACAGACTCCCATTATCAATATTATGGAGAGTACAGTTTTGATGTGGGGGAATTGGGGCCCCAGGTGGCACTGCCCCATAGCGTCAATAATGTTAGGGCAATAGAGGAAACTGATGAAATACCTATTGATCAGGTGTTTATAGGATCATGTACCGGAGGAAAGCTGACTGATCTTGCTGTAGCGGCGAACTTCTTAGAAGGGAAGCATATTGTCAATTCTACCAGGCTTATTGTTACCCCCGCTTCTAAAGAGGTTTTAATAGAAGCCATCGATCGGGGCTACTATCGAATCCTGCTGGACGCAGGAGCTGTATTTACTCCCCCAGGTTGTGGCGCTTGTTTTGGAGGCCATTCCGGAATTTTAGCCTCTCATGAGCGATGTGCCACAACCTCTAATAGAAACTTTCCAGGTAGAATGGGGAGCAACGATGCAGAAGTATATTTAGTTTCACCCCTTACGGCGGCTGCCACTGCCCTAACTGGCAAATTAACTCATCCATACAATTATAAAGAATTGGCTTTGCAAAATGGATAGGAGATGAAAATTAATGGTTGATACTTTACGAACATTATTATGGGTTCCCGGAAATAATGAAGAAAAAATACAAGATGCTTTTAGTGCTGGGGCAGATAGTATTGTCTTGGACCTTGAGGATTTAGTGCCCATTGGCGAAAAAGCTAAGGCCAGAGGCCTTGTGGTGGATGTGATTAATAATGCAAGGAACAAGTCATTTAAAATAGGCGTGAGAATTAATTCTTGGAATTCGGAATTTGGAGCTACTGATTTAAAGGCCATTGTCAAAGCGAGGCCAGATTTTATCAGATTGCCCAAGTGCAGCACAGCCACTGAAATGCAGGAGGTGGATAAATTAATTAGCCTGCTGGAACAAGAGCATAATGTTCCCTTAAATAGCACAAAAGTTATTGTCTCTTTAGAAACTGCATTAGGTGTTCTTAATGCCTTGCCAATAGCCACTGCTACCAGCAGGGTTATAGGCTTAGGCCTTGGCGTGGAGGATTTTACCACCGATATTAGAACTGTTCGCAGTACAAAAGGTTTAGAATTGGAGCTGCTTTATGCCAGATCCCACATGCTGCTGGCAGCCCGGGCTGCAGGTGTGCTGGCAGTTGATGGTGCTTTCTTGGATATCTCCGATCAGGAAGGCTTAGTTGAAGAGGTAAAGCTTATTAAGCAACTGGGCTTTGATGGAAAGTCTATCATTCATCCGTGTCAAGTAAAACCTACCCATGAAGTTTTTGCTCCAAGTAAAGAAGAGGTAGAATTTGCCCGAAAAGTTGTTGCAGCTTTTGAAGCAGCAGAAAAAGAGGGATCCTTTTATGTATTTGTTGATGGCAAGCTGGTGGACCCCCCCGTATTGACAAAGGCTGAACGGATACTAGAACGGCAAGTATCTTAAGTTTAGGGAAACTATCGATGGAGGTCACATTATGTCACTAATAGTAGAAGGAAAAGCAGTCATACTGGATGTGGATGATATCAACACTGATCAATTGTATCCTGCTAGTAACATCAATTTGTCGGAACCGGCTGAAATTGCCAAGCATATTTTTTCAGGTCTAGATAGCAATATCCAGAGTAGGCTAGTTGACAATATTCTGGTGGTGGGGGAGAACTTTGGTTGTGGTTCCAGCAGGGAGCATGCAGTCATTGGGTTGAAGGCATCAGGCTTGAAAGCGGTAATTGCCAGCTCTGTTGGTCGCATCTGGTATCGAAACGCTATTAATTTAGCTTTGCCGGTCATAATTTGTCCTAATATTGTCAAGAAGTTAACTGCCGAAGAAGAAATTGAGGTAAATTTAGAAACATCAATTATAAAGAGCTTCAGTACTGGTACTAGTTATCAGGGGGAGCCAATTTCAGATTTTGTCCTCAATATAATTAAAAATGGTGGCATAAAGCCATTGCTGAAAAAGCAATATTCATCTAGTCAGGATTAATGAATTTTAGGAAGGTGATTTAGATGATGGAGAAGGTTGGGTTGTTTATTAGAGAAAATCCACCGCTAATTCCTGAAGATTTGCTGCAAAGGGCCAATAAGCTTTCTACCTCAGTTTTAGCTGATGCAATGGAGGGCTTTGGTGTAATGGATTATACTATCAAGCCAATTTCACCTGGGATGAAAGTGGTGGGCACTGCCCTAACTGTTAATTGTCCCACTGGAGCTAGCCTCATGTTCCATAAAGCACTTTATTCCTCCGGTAAAGGGTATATAGTGACAGTTGACGCCAAGGGAAATACCCGTAGTGCTGCTTTTGGTGATCTTATGGCAACCGCAGCCATTAAGCTTGGAGTCAGTGGAATCGTCTTAGATGGTGTGGTGAGGGACCTCTCCACTTTGAGGGGATTAAATTTGCCTATTTTCGCCAAGGGTGCTGTGCCAAATGCTACCTCTAAAGATGGTCCAGGAGAGATTAACGGCCCCATTACCTGTGGGGGAGCAACAGTAAACCCAGGTGATTTAATTATGGGAGATGATGACGGAGTAGTAGTTGTCCCCAGAAATCTAATAGAGGAAGTTATTCAAATTGCTGAAGAAAAATCTAAAAGAGAAATAAGCAGGTTGCAGGAAATTGATGAAGGCAAAATAATGCCTGACTGGGTTGAAAAAAAGTTAGAGCAGTTAGGACTGTTATAATTATGTATAAATGGGATGCTCAAGATTATAAAAAGAACTCATCAGAGCAGCAGAAATGGGCCCAAGAATTAATCGATAAATTAAGCCTTAATGGCAATGAAAATATTTTAGATATTGGCTGTGGAGATGGAAAAGTAACTTCTGAGCTGGCAGCTAGAGTGCAAAAGGGATCAGTTTTAGGAATTGATAGTTCCGAAGATATGATTCAGCTGGCAAAAAAACTATTTCCCTCCTATGCATATCATAATTTGTGCTTTCAATTGATGCCTGCTGAAAGGTTAGATTTTACTGAACAATTTGATGTTGTTTTCTCCAATGCTGCGCTGCACTGGGTTAAGGATCATCAGCCTGTTTTACAGGGAATAAACAAAGCCCTCAATAGGGGCGGAAAAATCCTATTGCAAATGGGCGGCAAAGGCAATGCTTCCAACCTCATAAAAGTCTTAGATCAGCTAATCCAAAGTGAGAAGTGGAAAAAGTATTTTACTAATTTTTCTTTTCCTTATGGTTTTTATAGTGACAAGGAATATGAACAGTGGGTAACCGCTTGTGGCCTGAAAATAAAACGTATAGAGCTAATACCAAAGGATATGGTCCATGATGGTCCAGCGGGACTGGCAGCTTGGGTTCGGACTACTTGGTTGCCCTATACAGCAAGAGTAGAGGCCAATAGGCGGGATGAATTTATTGAAGAGATTGTAACTGGTTATGTGCAGGAAAACCCATTAGATAGCAAAGGTTTAGTGCATGTAGAGATGATAAGATTAGAAGTGGAAGCATACAAGATATTATGACTGGAGCAGGTAGGACGAAAGGAGTCAATATAATGTCTAATAAAGGTGTTTTACATGGTGTCCGAGTTCTTGATCTAACAAGAGTTTTGGCAGGGCCATTTTGCACTATGATGTTGGCGGATATGGGTGCAGAGGTAATTAAAATTGAGGTGCCTGGCAGTGGGGATGATAGTCGGCAGTTCGGGCCCTTTCTAAATGGAGAAAGCGCCTACTATATGAACCTAAACAGAAATAAAAAAGGGGTTACGCTAAACTTAAAATCCGCTGAAGGGAAAAAAATCCTACTGGAGTTGGTAAAAAAGGCGGATATTATCGTCGAAAACTATAGACCTGGCACAATGGAAAAGTTAGGTTTGGGCTATGAAGTATTAGCTAGTGCCAATAGTAAAATTATTTATGCGTCTATTTCCGGTTTTGGCCATTATGGTCCATATAAAGACAGAGCAGGCTATGACATAATTGCTCAAGCCATGGGTGGATTGATGAGCACCACAGGATGGGCTGGTGGTGAACCTACGAGAACCGGAACAGCCATGGGCGATGTTTTAGCAGGTCTCTCTGTAACTATTGGAATTCTTGCAGCCTTGAAGTCTAGGGATATATCGGGAAAAGGACAAAAGGTTGATGTGGCTTTAGTGGATTCAGTTGTAGCCAGCCTAGAGATTATTAACCAAATATATTTGATTGAAGGCAGGAACCCAGATAGAATAGGCAACCGTTATGAATCAGCTTACCCCTATGACTCCTTTAGAGCCAAAGATGGAAGCTTAGTAATAGGCTGTGGAAATGATAAACTTTTTGAGGCGATATGCTGTGTAATTGGTAGGCCAGAATTAGCATTAGACAGCAGATTTGATAAAAACTATAAGCGGGTAGAAAACCACGGCATCTTGAAGCCTATTATTGAACAGTGGACTGAGGATAAGTTAGTTGAGGACATTGTAAATTACCTATTGGAGAAGGGAATACCTGCTGCCCCCATCAATACAATTGAAAAGGTAGTTAATGATCCCCATATTGCTGATGCAAGGGAAATGTTTGTAGAAATAGAACACCCAAAGGCCGGCAAGCTAAAAATTACCGGATCACATTTAAAATTCAGTGACTTTAAGGCAGTAACCTTTAAACCCTCCCCCTTATTAGGCCAACATAATAAGGAAGTTTATTCTTCCATCCTTGAGATGGACGAAAGTGAAATAACTGATTTTGCTTTGAAGGGTATTATATAAGGTTAAGGAATTACAAGGGTCCCACCAACAAGGGGCTCTTTCTTTTTTCTATAAACTGATGGACTTTTTATCGGTTTGCAGAGCAATCAAATCGGATAAATTGAATAGTCCTTTTGAATTGGCAATATCAATTAAATTTTTTAAAACCTTAGCGGTGATGATTGAGTCTCCTAAGGAAGTATGACGTCCTGAGCTGGTTAAGTCAAAATAGGTTATGAGAGAATCTAAATCATATCTTGGTAAAAAAGGAATTAAAGCTTTAGCTAAGGAGCAGGTATCAATTACTGGAATATGAAGCTCAGTACTACAATACTTTTGGAGCTTATGGTTAATAAAAGACAGATCAAAGGCAGCATGATGGGCCACCAGGATTGTATCATGAGCAAAGGAAAGAAACTGATCTAAGGCATCAAGAATGTTTGGCTTACTAGCAACCATTTCATTTGTGATACCAGTTAAATTGGTAATTCTTCTTGGAATAGAGCGGTAGGGATTTACTAAAGCATCGAAAACCATAGCTGTTATTTCGCCAGCTTCAAGAACTACTCCGCTGATAGAGATAATTTCGTCTCCCAAATCAGCTCTAAAGCCGGTTGTTTCTGTATCAAATACTAAAAATTTATTATTAGTTATTAAGCCATTAGTAAAAGTAGTATTAGCTGCCTTTCGAACTAACGATCTAATCAAATCTTCACTGGGGATTAGTTTTGAGTAAATTTCTTGAGAAGATAATTTTAGGGTAAAACTTTTAGTTAAGTTGCCTATAAATTTATTCAATGAAAATACCTCCCGTTTTTAATGAGGTGGGTGTTATTGATAGTTTAAAAAAACTAGCTTGGCTTGGTTTTGCAACTGAGCTACTGCTAAAAATGATTCTCTTAAAACTGATTGCTGTCTTTTAGTAAGTTGTTTTGGTTTTAGATAATTATCGGCCTCTTGACCTGCTCCAATTTTTTCTAAATTAGTTCTAAGCCTAAACATAGTTAATGCTTGGTATGCAACTTCGAAGTACTCTGCATTATCAGCAGTAAATACCTTTTTCTTGGCTAGTATATGCAGCCTTTTTAAAGTAGAAGTCTCTGATATTCCCTCTCGCAGTGCGAACAACTTAATCATATTGACAGCATGAATGGAAGCGGATGCTTTTAAATTCACTTCATCCTCATGATTTTTTGTTTTTTCGGTAACTATTTGTTTAAAAAGGTTTAGGGGTACACGATGTTCTAAGTAACTAGCTGCAAGATGATAAAGAGCAACTTGGTTAAATTTTTTTAACAAATGTCTTTGCAGTAGGTATGCTAATTTTTGATTACCATAAATTGCTCTTAGATCAGCCAGTATTGACATATTCTTGAGACTCTCTCCTTCTAAAGCAACAAACCAATCGTCAATAGTTTTCTGCCATTGGTTAAAAGATTTACACCAATTAGTGTTATCAGCCATTACCTCTCCCTTGCATCTTTTGAAGCCGCATTGCTCAAGACCTGCCACAACTTTGTCAGCTAACTTTAAAAAATAGGCTTGATTTTTTTCTAATTTGTCAGGTGCTTCGTTTTCAAAAATAAGGGCATTATCCTGATCAGTGGTAAATAGCTGTTCCTTTCTTCCTCCGCTACCCATTACGATCCAACAGTAGCTGGCAGGGGGTGGGCCATAGCCTTCGGCTTTCATTTCTGCTTCACTTATTTCAATCACTTTCTTGGTAATTCGGTCATTAAACTCACTGATTACCTCACATACATCTAAAGGGGGGGCCTTTTCCGATACTAATGCTTTTAAAACATTATCTACTTGATTGCGGATAATAGATAGACCTTTAATAGTACTCTGAGTCTCAAGGTCTTGAATAATGCTAAGGGCACCCATGCTTCTAGACTTGATTAAATCTTTGATAGTCACAATTCCAATGATTTCTTCATTATCACCGATTAAGATATGCTTGCACTTGTGCTTAACCATTGTTAAAAGACCTTGATAATAGAATGCTGTTGGTGGTAATTGGAGTGGATGGGGGTTCATAATTTCTTTAGCCGATGGCCATGTAACCGGGTTAGGACGATTTAAAATAACTTTATTGATAAGGTCTCTCTCTGTAATAATACCTGTTGGTCGATTATCTTTATTTAGCACTACCAGGGAGCTGATGCTGTAATTATTCAATAATTTAGATATATGGTGGGCTGAATCATTTTCAAAACAGGTAATCACAGGAGAACTCATTAATTCCCCTAGGCGGTGTCGGAAGGGGTTTGACTCTAAACCCCAGGCTTCATATGATTGTCCTAGGACTACTTCCTTATAAAGTGAACTCATGCGTTCAGTAAGAATTTGGCTAAAAAAGCTAGCAAATGAGGGGTTGATTTGGCATAAGTACTCAAACATATTTCGGGAAATTAAGAGGCAATGAAGGTCTTCTGATGCTTTTACTGAGGCGGGATAAAGATTATTAGTTAAGAACGCAGTTTCACCAAAAAAATCATGGGGCTTTCTAAAGGCCACTATTATTTCTTGTGATTCTGCTGTAACAATAATTTTAGCCAATCCCTTATAAATTAGATAAAGAGTCTGGTGTGAGGGTTCCCCTTGTTTAAAAACAAAAGTATTTTTGGGAAATACTTTTGTGGATGACTGTTGGATAAGTAGTGAAAACATATCTTCAGTTAAATTATTAAAGGGTGTAGTGCTTTTTAAAAAATTAATCAAATCCATTTTCTGGTTCCTCCTCAGATTAATTATATTATATCCTATGGTTAGGGGAGGCCACAATAGATTTATTTGAAGAGTTTGAATATTGCTAAATAATAAATGAAAAACACCTTGTTTCCTAATAACAAGCAGGTTAAAATGATAATATGCAAAATAGTATGAAAATTGAGACAGGGTGATTATATATGAAAAATAATATTGACACAGTTTCGAGTAAATATAAGGATCTAATGGACATTGAAACCTTAGTAGAATTTTTTACTGATGGAGTTTACATCACTGATGGTATGGGAAACACTCTGTTAGTAAATAAAGCTTATGAGCAAATTACTGGAATATCGAGAGAAGAAATATTAGGAAAACATATGAAAGAGCTTGAGGATGATGGATTGATCTCGCGGTCAGGAACACTCTTAGCATTAAATAAAAGAGAGCAGGCTAGTGTTGTACAAACTATCAGAAATGGCAAAGATGTATTAGTTACCTCTGTTCCGATCATTAAAGATGAGAAAATTGAAATTATCTTGTCAACTGTCCGTGACATGACCTACTTAAAACGTGTAGAAAAGGAGCTATTCCATACTAAAACCCTTACTAACAAATATCGCAATCAAATTAGAGAGTTGAAAATCCAGATGGAGGCAGTTAATGCTAATGAAATTGTAGTTCAAAGCCATGCTATGGTTAAGATATATGAGTTGGCATTGCGAGCGGCTCCATTTGACTCTACCGTACTGATCTGGGGTGAATCAGGGGTAGGAAAAGAAATATTGGCGAAATTTATTCACGAAAATAGTAATAGGAGCACTATGCCTTTTGTTAAGGTGAATTGTGGTGCTATCCCTGAAAACTTAATGGAGTCAGAGCTTTTTGGATATGAAAGCGGGGCTTTTACCGGATCTCGAAAGGAAGGAAAGCAAGGTCTTTTTGAACTTGCTGATAAAGGTACAATTTTTCTAGACGAAATTGGAGAATTGCCCCTTAAGCTGCAGGTTAAGCTATTGCAAGTTTTACAGGATAGGCAATTTACAAAAGTAGGGGGGCTAGAAGTAAAGACTGTTGACATTAGGGTAATGGCAGCCACCAACAAAGATTTAAAAGATGAAGCAATTAAAGGCAACTTTAGGGAGGATCTGTATTATCGAATTAGTGTACTTCCTGTCTATATACCTCCTTTAAGGGAGAGGAAAGAAGACATAACTCCTTTGGTTCGAGTAATATTAGAAACGTTGAATCAAAAGTATCGGAAGAATAAAACCATTAGTTCAAATGCCTTAGATGTATTTTATAACTATCACTGGCCAGGGAATGTAAGGGAATTGAATAATATTATTGAAAATATCTACGTTATGACTTTAGAAAATAAAATTGATACAAACCACTTACCCAGCTATATGTTTTACAATAATGCGGAAACAGATGACAACAGTGAAATATTATCTGTGAGAGGTGTAATGTCATTAAAAAAAGCAACAAGAATTTTAGAGCATAAATTAATCACCTTAGCCATCAAGCAAGAAAAGTCTATTAGAGCTGCCGCAAGGGCATTAGACATAAACCATTCCACCTTATTGAGGAAAAAAACACAAATGGTTCAATATGAAGATAATGGTTCGAAAATGAACCACCATAACAAATAGTAAGAATCACCTGGGTTTTTTAAAGAGTATAGTTTGTGAAAATAGTATTTTTAGTTATTCCTAATAAATAGTGGTTTAATTATTAACCACTATTTATTTTAATTTAATAAATTTTCTTAATATTAAGTTATTGTTTATTTTTTTTAAAGCTTTTAAATACAAGGGTTTCAACTTTTAATATGTTTTCAGAACGGTTCCTTGGCATAATTGTTGCTATTTAAGTGTGTTGATTGCTAAGTACTAAGAAGCTATTAAAAAAAGGAGGGAGTTAAATGACTGTTCTTGGGGTTATCAGTATTACTACAGTTCTATACCTGATCATTACAGTTACATGGGTCTTCTACCTAGAGGATTACTTTGAAAAACAAGATGAGCAAAAATTTGGAGTTGAAGCTGACTTAAACATTCCAAATTCACAATCTCAACAAATATCTAAGGAGGTGTAGCAAATGACTGTCGAATCTTATAGTTGGATTTATTTAATCATTTTCTTTATCTTAATGCTATGGTTTGGTTATGTTGGAATGAAGCGTACACATACGGGAGAAGATTATGCGGTAGCAAGGGGATATTATCCTTGGTGGATACTGGCTTTAGCTTTTGCTGCTACAACCGCCAGTGGATCGACCTTTATGGGGATTCCTGGGATGTCTTATAGTATGGGATTTAAGGCGTTATACTATCCATTAATTTATCCTATCGGCATTTATTTCGGGGCTATGTTTATGGCGCGAAGGCTAAAGAAAATGGGAGATCGATTAGGTTCACTAAGTATACCTGATTATATAGGAGATTACTATCAGAGTAGAGCTCTCCGTGTTATGTCTGCTGTTATTGGAATATTCTTACTTTACTATATTATGGCACAGTTAATTGCAGCTGGCCAAATGTTTACCGTAGTTTTAGGCATAGATTATCAAATAGCTATTTGGTTTGCTGGAGGTTTGGTTGCAGCTTATATGATAATGGGCGGCACCCATAGTGATATTCTCACTGACGCCTTTCAAGGGTTTCTGATGCTTTTAATTACTATTATGGTCATATTCTTTTTCTTTACTGGCTTTGGAGTAGAGGGTGCCGGAGCTGGACCTGCTTTAATAAACTCAAAGCTGCCAGAAGCAATGCAATGGAATGTCCACACCGATCCAAATAATGCAACGTTTTATGCTTGGTGGACTATAGTGCTATTGTTTATAGCTCATATACCATTTGCAACACAGCCCCATTTAGGGAATAAGTTCTTTGCTTTAAGGGGAACAGGCCAAACAAAGCAATACAATTTAGCTACAGCGGTTATTGGTATGACGTTTGGAGCAATGGTTTTTGCAGGCTTACACGGGAGGGCAATCGGGTTGGAGCTTGCTGCGGCGGATCAAGTAGTACCTCAATTACTGATAGCTCTACTTCCCCCATGGATCGCTGGTTTTCTATCAATTGTGGTTTTATCAGCTATTATTTCTACCGCTGATGGTTTGTTTATGGCAGTATCTCAGCTATTTGCAAATGACTTGTATCGGAAAACCTATGTTCCGATGACTGGTGGAGACCCCAATTCAGTGGAAGTGAATAAGAAGGCTTTATTGATTGGACGGATAGGCATTGTTATTACCGGTATTTTAGCCATTTGGTTAATTAGAAAGCCACCAGCTTTATTATCTGTATTTATGTGGGTAGGTATCGGGGGAATTATGAGCGGTTTTACTGGCCCTATTTTTGGCTCCTTATATTTCTCTAAATCAACTAAGGCAGGGGCATTTGCCGGTTTTATTGGCGGTTTCTTAATGTACTTCATCATTCACTTGGCGCCGCAGTTTGGCTTATATGAGGGAATTTTCCCATGGAACAAGAATCCATTTGCATCTACAGGGGTAAGCGTTATGGTGAGTTTGGCTCTTACACTGATAGTTAGTAACTTTACAGCACAGCTTCCTCAAGAACACATTAAAAAGCTATGGAAGCCGCCTACTCAAAATGAGAGCTCTGGGGATAAAGTAAGTGTGGCAGGTGGGAAATAGGAGCAAGGAGTGAAAACGATGACAGTTACTATCAACATTAATGCTATTGACCCAAAAGTAAGCCGCGAGCAAGCTGAGGGCCTTGTAAGAAATAGAAGCTTGTTTACAAGCTTACTATCTAAATTATCCTTATATAAAGAGGAATTTAAAAGAGAGGGAACATATTATTATCCTATTTATCTCTTATACTCTAGTGTAAGAATAAAAAAGCCTTTTAGCCAATGGCGTCAGTTAAAACAGCTGTGTGCCCTGGATGGCATCACTGGGAGATATGGCATAGTGGACTATACTTTACCAGAAATTAAAGAAATTGAACTTGCCTCCGAAAAAGTAATGAGCTCTCAATTCAGTAAAGATACTGTAGTTGCCAGAGGAGTACAACATTTTTGCCGATATGTAGAAAGATGTCATAAGCCCGTTTCAGCAGAAACCTATAATATTGACATGGTCAAAGAAGTATATTTGCCCTACTATGTTTTTTCAACTGCTAGTGGAACAAAAGTATTTACTGTAGATTCTTTAACGGGTCGAGTGGACCCTATTAAGGAAACTCCTGTATTAGAGCAACTATATTTTGGTATGCCTTGAGGAGGTAGAAGGTTTTTCCTTCTGCCTTCACTTTGGTCTTATTATACTTAGATAAGGATGTGGTAAAACATGAGAGGAAAGGTAGCTTGTTTAGTAGGCCCAAGGGAAGTGGCCATAAAAGAATTTGACTTGCCAGAGGTAAAAAGAGATGGCGTGTTGCTAGAAGTAAGCAAAAGTAATCTATGTGGATCTGAGCTTCATATTTGGAAGTTTCATCATCCATTAATAAAACATGCAGTATTAGGTCATGAGATGATTGGAAGAATAGTCGCCCTAGGTACAGATGTTCAGATTGACTATGCTGGTAACCCAGTGAAGGTAGGAGATAGAGTTGTTCCAGCTTATTTCTTAACATGTCAGAAATGCAGCAATTGTCTAAGTGGGAACTTTAATTTATGCCAGAATGCTTATAAGTATTGGGTACAGCCACCGGAGCAATGGCCTCACTTTTCTGGAACTTTTGCTACTCATTATTATGTTCATGGGAATCAATATTTTTACAAGGTGCCGGATAATGTATCTGATGAAGCAGCAG
>JAWSUQ010000007.1:0-19125 GCA_033549265.1 Bacillota bacterium | reverse complement strand
GTCTATCTTTTCTAAATCTATTTCTTTTTCCAGTTCAGTAATACAGGCAGGTTTTAAGGATAAGGTATGGAATTATCTAATATACCTAATACTGGTTATAGTTGGCTTTTTCTTTGGGATAATATTTAGTATATTTACCTAATAAAGAGGTGCTAAAATGAGCTTTAATAGAGTTTTTTTAATATATAACATTCAAAAACCTAAGGCACAGGTTGTAGCAAAAGAAATAGCTAATTTTTGCCATGACCACCAAGTAGAGGTGGAAGCAATATCTACCTCAATTGATTGCTATGAAAAATGCGTGCTAGTAGAGCAACAAATAAAATGGACAGGCCATGAAATTGTGATTGTTTTAGGTGGAGATGGGACTCTTTTATCGGTAGCAAGATCAATAGCTACCACTGGCATCCCTATTTTAGGCGTAAATATGGGACATGTAGGATTTTTGACAGAGGTTGAGATTGACGATTTACCAGAATACTTGCCTAAACTATTTAACGGCCAATATAATTTGGAAAAGCGAATGATGCTTGAAGCAAAGGTATGGCGAGATGGCAAAGAGCGAGCATTTTTTTATGGCTTAAATGACATAGTGGTTACTAAAGGTGCTTTTTCTAGAATGATAAAGCTAGAGACCTTTGTCAATGATCAATATATAGATACTTATCCGGCAGATGGTATAATTATCGCATCGCCTACAGGCTCTACTGCTTACTCACTGTCAGCTGGAGGCCCAGTAGTATCACCCCAGGTGCCTGTAATGGTCATAACCCCCATCTGTCCTCACTCTTTTTTTGCAAGGCCAATAGTTATTGATGCTAACCATCAGGTTAAAACTGTAGTTCATTCCCAATACGGAGAGGTAATGCTAACTATCGATGGCCAGCATGGTTTTAAGCTGGAGCAAAATGATTGCATTGTAGTCAAAAAGGCTCAAGTTGAAACAAAGCTAATTAAATTAAAGCATAAAACTTTTTTTCAAATAATGAGAGAAAAATTACATGAGGGGCAGTAAAATGGCAGGATTATGTAGAACAGGTGTAACCATTAGTCACTTTTTCTTAGAGGAAAAACTTAAAGAAGGAGATAGAGCTATAGATGCTACCTGCGGCAACGGCAATGATACCTTGTTTTTAGCCCACCTAGTAGGGGATAGCGGCCTTGTTTTTGGCTTTGATATTCAGGAGAAAGCAATTAATAATACATTAGAGAAGCTGACAGCTGCTGATCTGTCTCAAAGAGTAAAGCTCATACAAGCGGGTCATCAATTAATGAGGCAATACATTAATGAACCGGTTAAAGGTGTAATTTTTAATCTTGGATACTTACCCGGCGGAGATCAGCAGGTTATTACTGAAAGCCACACTACGATTGAGGCCATTACTGGGGCCTTAGAGCTCTTACAGCCTGGCGGTTTAGTTATTATTGTGCTGTATCCTGGCCATGCTGGTGGTCAGCAAGAGGCGGCAGCTGTACTGGATTTTGCTGAACAACTAGACAAGAGCAAATGGGATGTAGTCCAGTTTAAACATTTGAATCGCACAGAAGGCTCTCCTCAGGTTTTAATAATAGAAGATAAGAGGTGAAAAAGGTGAAAGGCAAAAGACAACGGATCATTAAAGAGCTTATTGCAGAAAAGGAAATTGAAACTCAGGAAGAAATAACTGCATATTTGCGAGACAAGGGAATTAATGTCACCCAGGCTACTGTATCTAGGGACATCAAAGAACTGGGTTTGATAAAGGTGCCTGGTAATAATCAAAACTATAAATATGCATTATCTACAGAACAGAGTCCTATCAACTTTCCCCAAAGGTTAAATAGGTTATTTAAAGACTATGTCATCGGTACTGATTATAGCGAAAATTTAATTATCATCAACACTCTGCCGGGCGGAGCACCAAGCGTTGCTTCTGGGATAGATGGTTCTGGCTGGGATGAAATAATTGGGACTGTAGCAGGTGATGATACTATCTTGGTAATTGTTAAGCCTAAGGAAATGGTTGATACTGTCTTAGCAAAGTTTCAAGATCTTCTAGAATAAGGGAGGATCACTATCAATGCTAATAGCCTTAGAAATAAACAGTTTTGCAATTATTGATAAAATGAATATTAGCTTTACCGAAGGTTTAAATATCTTAACAGGTGAAACCGGTGCCGGAAAGTCTATAATAGTAGATGCAGTTAATATGCTGCTAGGGGGCAGGGCCAGTGGAGAATTTATTCGCTCAGGGGAAGAAAAGGCCCTTATTGCAGGAGTTTTTTTCTCTGAAGACCCTTATATCTCTGAGCTACTAGCAGAAATGGGCATACCTACAGAGGAAGACAATACTTTGATTTTGCAAAGGGAAATATCGTTGACGGGACGGAATGTATGTAGAATTAATGGTAGCCAGGTGACATTATCCATGTACCGGAAAATCGGTCCTAGGCTTATTGATATTTATGGACAGCATGAGCATCACTCATTGATGAATCCGGATCAACATTTAACCTTAGTAGATTTATTAGCTGGAGCCAGGGCTCACATTATTAAGCATCAAGTAAAAGGAAAGTTTCTGGAATTAAAGTCTATTAAAACTAAAATATCAGAATTTCAAGTAAACCATCAAGAAAATATGCAAAAGCTTGATCTATGGAGATATCAGGACAAGGAATTAGAAGCAGCCCAGTTAAAAACTGGAGAGGAGGAGCAACTGCTTCAGGATCGAAAAATATTGAGCAGCTATGAAAAATTAGCTGATGGCGTTAATGAGGCTCATATGACTTTAAACGGCTCTAATGGCAACAATGTCAGAGACCAATTGGCGGCAGCAGCAAATCAGCTGTCAAAAATAAAAGAATACGACGAAAGATTAGGAAAGCTGTCAGAAGCCGTTGACTCCTGCATGTATCAGATTGAAGATATAGCTGAGGAACTTAGAGGCTATCAAGCAGAATTAGTATATGACCCTAATCGTCTTGAGGATATAGAAAGCAGGCTAGCTCAACTAAGTAATTTAAAGCGAAAGTACGGTACTGCATCTATTGAAGAATTAATTGAATATTATACAAGTCTACAGCCTAAGATAGAAGAGCTGGAAAACATAGATCACATCATACCTCAATTAGAAAAGGACAAAATTAAATTAGAAGAAGATTATTACAGACTGGCATCAGAATTATCCCAGATCAGAAAAGAAACTGCAAAAGCATTAGAAAAAAATGTAGCAAAGCATTTGCAGGAATTGGAGATGGCTAATACGATTTTTTCAGTTAATTTTGTTGAGAATATAGAACCTACAGTCTTAGGAATTGATAAATTGGAATTTTTAATTAGTCCTAACCTCGGGGAGCCAGTAAAGCCTTTAGTAAAGATAGCTTCTGGTGGAGAGCTCTCAAGGTTTATGTTGGCATTAAAGGCAATTCTTGCTGAAGTTGATAATATACCAACCTTAATTTTTGATGAAATAGATACTGGAATAGGTGGCCAAGCGGTGCAAGCAGTAGCCCAAAAGCTTGCTTCAATAGGCTTGGTGCGACAGACAGTTTGCGTAACTCATTCCCCTCAAATAGCTGGGTTTGCCACAAATCATCTCCATTTAGAAAAGAAGCAAAAAGATGGAAGGGTTTCCACCCATATCAAAATTTTAAACCAGACAGAAAGAATTGAGGAAATTGCAAGAATGCTTACAGGTAATAAAATTACAGCTACCACTTTACAACAAGCAAAAGAAATAATGCAAAATCTTGGCTAAAATGCCAAGATTTTTTTTTGCATTAGAAGCCAAGTATTTTTAATTTGTCCTTATATTACATAAAAAGCTGAAACTCTGATTGAAAATAGACTTTTTCATGGTGGTAATAGTAACCTTCTGATTCACTAGATGAATAGAGCATAAAAGAAATCTCCCTAGGTTAATTTAAAGTTACGATAAAAAAAGAACTAGGGAGTGATTACAATATGCGGCAAAAATTGCAAAACAAAATAATGTTTTTTAGCTTATTAATTTTTTTACTCGTCATTAGTATAACTCCATCTATCCATACTTATTTCACTTTACCTAGTGAAAGAAACGTTATTGTGGGAAATGAATTAAATCTTAATTTGCCATTACCCCAATCTATTTTAGCTAATATTTCACTGCACATCAATGGCACTGGCCAACAACCTATCCTGGCTGGGAGTCCAGTATTCACCGAACCTGGAAAGCTAAATGTTGAATTAAAACTATTTGACAGATTTTCAATTAAAAAAATGTCCGTTAATGTCATACCTGAATACAAAGTATATCCAGGCGGACAATCAATAGGTGTATTAATTCAATCTCGTGGTGTAGTAGTAATCGGATATTCACCTATTTACGATAATAATCAGCAGATTTTTCCCGCAAAGGATATTGGTATTAACGAAGGAGATATGATCATAGCAATTAATGGGATAGACGTTAGCTCAGATATTCAAATAGCTCGTATTATTGATGAAGCTGGAAAAAATGGGCAGGAGCTAGAAATACTTATTAGTCAAAATGATAAGGAACGAATAATAAAAATGGAGCCACAATTTTGTCAGGATACCTCTCGTTTTCGAATAGGGCTATTTGTCAGAGATACGACAGCAGGTGTAGGCACTTTATCCTTTTACGACAATAATCAGGGAGTTTATGGGGCTCTAGGCCATATTATAGCTGATGGCGAAACTAATAAAGCTCTTGATATTAGTAGTGGCAAAATAGTATCAGCTGCAGTAAAGGGAATAGAAATTGGAAGAAGAGGCCAACCGGGAGAAAAAATTGGGATTTTTCAGGAACAAAGTAATGTATCGGGAAATATAGAAACAAACTCTGAGTTTGGAATTTTTGGCACCCTTAAAAAACCAATCAATCATAGTCTTTATCGAGAGCCAATTCCCGTTGCTTTAGGAAGTGAAATCAAAACAGGCAAGGCAAAAATTCTAACAGTTATAAGCGATGATAAAATAGAAGAATTCGATATTGAAATTGAAAAGTTATACTCGCAAAAAAAGCCAAACAGTAAGAGCATGGTAATAAAAATTACAGATCAAAGGTTGCTAAATGCCACAGGTGGAATTGTTCAAGGGATGAGCGGCTCGCCAATTATCCAAAATGGCAAGCTGGTGGGAGCAGTGACTCACGTATTTGTTAATGATCCTACCAGAGGTTATGGTATCCTAGCGGAGTGGATGCTAATGGAAGCAAATTTAATAGCAGCAAACAACAATATCATCACTAAAGCTGGTCTTAAGCCAGCTTTTTTTGTGGGTTTCTTTAAATTTTGTCGATAAATGATGAAAAGATAAAAAAAACCATATATTATAAGAAATAATAAGGGTTTGTGAAACCCTAGCAGGATAAACATTAATAGTGTCGAACAGGTAAATTATGTGAAATAAACAGGAGGTGCACTTTTCGATGGGGGAAAAAGTAAGGGTCTTAATAGCGGATGATAACCTAGAATTCTGCAGTATATTACAGGATTTTCTAAACGGGGAACCAGATTTAGAAGTTGTAGCGATGGCTCATAACGGAGTGGAAGCTTTAAAAGAAATAGAGAGCTTTTCACCCGATGTAGTGGTGCTAGATATCATTATGCCATATTTAGATGGAATAGGGGTGCTAGAGAAGCTAAATGAAGGTGATCATATTCCGCAAATTGTCATTTTAACTACGCTAGGGCAAGAATCAATGACAAAGCGCGCAATAGAACTGGGGGCAGCCTACTATATTCTAAAACCATTTGACTTAGAGGTGTTGAGTACCAGAATAAAGCAGTTAGCTAGTAAGACGCCAATTCAGTCCTCTTCAGGAAATAGAATAATTTCCAGTAATTCTGCCATAAAGCCAAAAAATTTAAGTGTAGAAGTAACTAACTTAATTCATCAAATGGGAGTACCCGCCCATGTTAAGGGGTATCAATATTTGCGTGACGCTATCCTATTAGTAATTGATGACGTCAGCTTACTTGGAGCTGTGACTAAAGAGTTATATCCTCTAATTGCCGAAAAATACAATACTACGCCTAGCAGAGTGGAACGAGCCATCAGACATGCTATTGAGCTATCTTGGGACAGAGGCAATGTGGAAATGATGAATAAGTTTTTTGGCTATACTATTAATATTGAAAGAGGCAAGCCTACAAATTCAGAATTTGTGGCCATGGTGGCAGACAAATTGCGAATCGGTACGAAAATTGTAAGCTGATTAAAAAGCTTGAGAAAATGGAAATTTTTTCTCAAGCTTTTTTGGTTTATTTTTTAATACTTTCAGTCTAATATCTAAATACTAACATTAATAACCTTGGTGCAGAAACGGAGTTGTCCCCCATGATAAAAAAAGTTAGGGGAATTGCCCGAAAAGACACTAAAACAAAAGATTTGATAAAAAGGATAAATCCAGGAGAAATTGCTGTTATAAATCATGAAAATATTGACGAAGTAGCAGCTCAGGGCCTAATTGCCAAAAAAATAAAGGCTGTAATTAATATTAGTCATTCTATTGAGGGCAACTATCCAAATACAGGGCCGTTGCTGTTAGTAGATGCAGGGATAGTACTAATAGATAATTGCCAGCGGGATTTATTCACTAAAATTAATGAAGGAGACCCTTTAATTATAGTTAATAACTTAATATACTGCCAAAATAGGCTGTTGGCAGTGGGAGAAAACCTGACAAGGTCAAACATTTTAACAAAAATGAATAAAACAAAAGAAAACTTAGAGCACCAGCTAAGTGACTTTATTCAAAATACTATTGAATATGCTTCAAAAGAACAAAATATAGTAGTTGCAAATATCGACTATCCCAAAACTGTTCCTATGACAAATAGACATGTTTTAATAGCAGTTAGGGGTAAAGATTATGAAGAGGATTTGCGCATCTTAACGCCTTATATTAAGGAAGAGAATCCGGTTATTATTGCTGTTGATGGGGCTGCTGATGCCCTCCTAAAATGCGGCTACAAGCCTCACCTTATTATTGGTGACATGGACAGTGTATCGGATATGGCATTAATGGGAGGTAGTCAGATTATTGTTCACGCTTATACCAATGGGCATGCTCCTGGGTTGGCTAGACTAGAAAAACTGGGGATAAAGCCAGATGTAGTTGCTGCACCAGGAACTAGTGAAGATGTAGCAATGCTCTTAGCCTATGAGAAAGGGGCAGAGCTTATTGTGGCAGTAGGGACTCACTCTAATATGATAGATTTTCTAGAAAAGGGTCGTAAAGGAATGGCCAGTACTTTCTTGGTGAGACTTAAGGTGGGAGCTATTCTAATAGATGCGAAGGGAGTAAGCAAATTATATCGACATAGAGTTAAAGTTAGGTATTTGGCAGAGATTGTTGCTGCTGCCTTAATTCCCGTAACATTAATATCTGTCATTTCCCCTTATACCTATCAATTTTTCAGGCTTATCATGTTAAAAATAAAGCTACTCTTAAATGTTTAATAAATTTTAAGGGGGTTGTTAACAAATGCATATTTCAGCTATTATTCCTGCCTTTAACGAAGAAGAGTATATTGGTGCCACCATAACAGCTTTAAAAAAAGCTAACATAATCGATGAGATAATTGTCGTGGACGATGGCTCTAACGATAAAACCGGGGAAATTGCTAATCAATTTAACATTAAGCTATTACAGCTACCCCAAAATAGCGGCAAAGGCGCCGCATTAAACTATGGTGCCAGTGAGGCCACAGGTGATATTATCTGTTTATTAGATGCGGACCTTGGAGATAGTGCTATTGAGGTCTTGAAGCTTATTAGTCCAATCAAAACTGGGACCGCTGATGTTGTCATTGGAAGATTTCCAAGAAAACGTAAAAAAGCAGGCTTTGGGTTAGTGAAGGGTCTAGCTAGCTGGGGCATAAAGTCCTTTACAGGATTGCAGTTTCTTGAGCCCCTTTCAGGACAGCGAGCTTTGACAAGAGCAGCTCTATTAAGTCTATTACCTTTTGCCGATGGATTTGGAGTAGAGGTGCTGTTAACCATCAAAGCATTAAAAAAAGGGTTTAATGTAATTGAAGTAGATACTAATATGACCCATCAGGAAAGTGGCAGAAACTTACCAGGCTTTATCCATCGAGGAAGGCAGTTTACCCATGTTGTCAGGACATTATTAAAAGCAAGAGGTCTGCGATATGAATAATATTGGAGCGTTTTTTTTATCTTTTTTGTTAGGCTATATGGTGGCAATTGCAATAGTAAAACCAATATTATCAATGCTTAAAGAACAAAGTTTTGTAGCCAAAAATTTTGCTGGTATTGATATCCCAATTGGTGCAGGACTAGTTTTAGTGGTAGGAATTGTGATTTCCTCCCTAGTGTGGCATACAGTCATCGGGAGCTTATCCATCAACTTTATCTACTTATTAGTAGGAATTAATTTGATGGCTTTGCTGGGGCTAATTGACGATTTAGCTGGAGATAAAACAAATAAGGGCCTAAAAGGCCATCTGAAGCTATTACTGCAAGGCAAGCTCTCAACAGGAGGCTTAAAGGCACTTGGTGGAGGCTTTATCGCACTATTTTTATCATTGCCCTATTCTAATAGTATACCAATATTGATCCTTAATGCAGTTATTATTGCATTGGCAATAAATTTTATTAATTTACTAGACTTAAGACCTGGCCGGGCCATCAAGGGCTTTCTTTTTTTTATAGCCATGATAATAGTGGCGAAAGGAATGGCCGAAGCATCATGGCTGGGACTTGTGATTGGCGTGGTGATAGCTTATCTGCCCTATGATTTGAAGGCGGTTAGTATGCTTGGTGATACTGGCAGCAATGTGTTGGGAATAATTCTTGGAGCTACCATGATCTTTAGCTTGGGGCCCTATGAGAAGTTAATAGCTTTAGCAGCATTAGTAATAGTTCATATTTATGCTGAATATTATTCAATTAGCAAGTTGATTGAAGGTACCAGCTTCCTTCGCATTTTGGACAGATTTGGTAGACCATTGCGCTAGAAGCTAATTATATTTTTTTATGTTTAGGAAGTAGGTGAGCTAATGATTAGCATTGAGTCCGGCCAAGTAATTAATATTATTGTGGACAAAAAAAAGCTGCAAAAGCTGGAAGTGCTTTATCAAAATGGTGAAAGCATTAGGGCAATCCTTTATAAACAATTTGCCCCTGCAGCAAATGTAGGAGATAAGGTATTAGCTAACAGAACCGCTGGAAAGCTTAAATTAGGAACAGGCGGGTTTGATTTTATCGTGGCTAACTTGACTAATCCTGATTTTACCCAAGAAACAGAAGGTCATATTATGAAGCTTAGGTATACACCATTGCAGGTTGCTATAAAATCAGTTGAAGAGGACGTATCTAACTATCATGAGTTATTTGAAAAAAATAGTAGTTTGGCTGGCTTTCCAGTAATCATTGGTTCTCTGCACAGTATGGTGGCCCCTGCTGTAATTGGGGCAATTAGCAGCAAGCCGAATGTTAGAATAGCTTACATTATGACCGATGGAGCTAGCCTGCCCCTAGCCTTTAGTGAAACAGTAGCAGATCTAATGGAAAAAAAGCTGATAATGGGAACTATTACCTACGGTCATGCCTTTGGTGGAGACTTAGAAGCTGTAAATGTTTATACCGCTTTATTGGCTGCAAAATACTGTTTAAAGGCTGATTTAGCTATCGTAGCAATGGGACCAGGAATTGTAGGGACCAGCACTATATTTGGCCATACAGGAGTAGAACAAGGAGAAATTGCCAATGCCGTAGCTTCCCTAGAGGGAACACCAATAATAGTTCCGAGAATTAGCTTTCTAGACCCTCGTCCTAGGCATCAAGGGTTTAGCCACCATACAGTCACTGTATTGACTAGAATATGTAGAGCAGAAGCAATAGTAAGCATGCCTGAACTAAAAGATTTAAGCCAACAGCTTATTCAAGCTCAGCTTAAAGTGCATAACCTGACAAGCAAGTATAAATTTTTCGCCAAGGAAAGCTCTAAAGCAATGAAGCTAGCAGCGGACTTAAATCTACATTTTTCCACCATGGGGAGAGATGCGAAGCAAGAAAGCATTTTCTTTGAAGCTGCAATTGCTGCCGGAATTATTGCCTGTGAGCTAACCTAATATTTAATTTTATTGAAGTAGTTTGAAAGGTTTGGGTTATTAGCTCTTGAACAGTAATATTTTGAGGATATTCAGCTAGCATCTTTTTTAAATCTTTTACCTTGCCGCGATAGCATAGGCCTTTTGACCATATAAATAATTCCATGAATGATTCTCCTTTCCATATATGCTATTATTATTAGTAAAATATTTCCTGATTTACTTTAGCTTATGCTTGTCCCAACATAAATAGACTATAATGTGAAAATTAAAGGAGAAAGATAATATGAGTAAGCACTTATTAATAGAAAAGAAAATAGAGGGTCAACAAATATTTAAGGGCAAAATTATCGAAGTAGAGCTAGATAAAGTAAGACTTCCTAATAATAGTATTAGTACAAGAGAAGTAGTGAAGCACGGAGGTGCAGTGGGGATTATTCCAATCAATGATAATCGGGAGCTAATTTTAGTAAGACAGTATCGTTATCCAGTAGGGGAAGCCCTATTGGAAATACCAGCTGGGAAGCTAGACCAACAAGAGGAGCCATTAGCCTGTGCAGCTAGGGAGCTCAGGGAAGAAACGGGATTTATAGCTGAAGAGATGGTAAAGGTTTGTGACTTTTTTACCTCACCTGGCTTTAGTAATGAAGTTATTCATTTGTACATGGCCAAAGGCTTAAAACAGGCTGGTCAAATGCTAGATGAAGATGAATTTCTCAATATTGAACAAGTAAGCTTAAGGGAAGCTATAAATTACATTTATGATGGTCGGATCAAGGATGGTAAGACAATTGTAGGCATTTTAGCCATAAACAATTTGGAGTAATAACATGAATTTAAGAAAATGGGGAATTAGCTGGACAACTGATGCCAGTGGGGCTAGAACCGCTGCCATGGCAGGAATGGTCACAGTTATTGTAGATGTAATTGATATGAGCACCTCTATAGAGGTATGTCTCAAGGAAGGGGCTCTTGCTGCCTTTGGAGCCAGCCCTCTTCAGCACAAATGCCCTGTTGACACTAATCCTATTTTAGTGGCTGAGGCTGCAGTTAAAAAAGGGGCAGCTTATGGAGCAGAGATTATTATTATTACTGAGCCTCGGGTTGGTACTCCAGTGGAAAGAGCAGCAACCTCCAGCAGAGTTATTGAGGCAATTAAGGAAAAGGGTGGCAGCATAGCAGCTATTCTGCCTAATTTGGGTAGTGAAATAGGTAAGCTTGCTAATTTTAATAATAAGGTTGTGATAGCAGTTACAGCTACCGGAGGGACTGCTTTTGATGCTGCCTTTAATGTTCTTCAGGACGAAAGGATAACAACTGCTACCATTGCTAGAATTCCAGGCTATAAAGGCATAGAAGTAGCTGAAATAGGATTAAAGAGGGCTATAAGCTTAGCAAAAAAGTATGATACCGGGATTGTCTTTGTGGCAGCTAGCGGGAATTCTATCGAGGATGTACTGGCTGCTCAATATTTGTCAGAAACCGTATCGACCATGGAAGAATAATGACATAAATAATAGGTCCCTGCATAGAATTTAGGAGATAACTAGTCCAATTTCTAAAAGGGGGATCTTTTCGTGGCTGGAAGAATAAAAAGGGTATTGCTTGATTACTTAGTAGATAACTTAGCAATCTATTTAACAGTCTTTGGTTTTTTTGCTCTTGGGACTACCCTTGGAGCAGTTTTAGTTAAACCACTTACCTTAGGACAGCAAATTGAGTTACTAGAATACCTTGATAGCTTTATCACCTCCCTTTTAAATATGGAGATAAGTAGTGTAGGGATTTTAAAACAGGCTCTTATCAACAATTTAAAATTTGTACTATATATGTGGCTGTTAGGTTTAACTGTGATAGGTGTCCCTATTGTAGTGGGATTAGTTTTTGCCAGAGGCTTTATTCTCGGCTTTACTGTTAGCTTTTTAGTTCAAGAAAAAGGCGCTCAAGGAATTTCTATGGCTATTTTATCAGTATTGCCGCCTAACATTTTATTGCTGCCTGTAATTTTAGTAAGCGCTGTTACCGCCATTTCTTTTTCCTTAGTATTGATCAGAGGCAATATTAGAAATTCATTGATTAAGTTATTACAACAGTTTTTATCCTACTCACTGCTAATGCTCACCTTAGCCATTGTGGCAGTAATGGCTGCTTTTATCGAAGCATATATAGCACCATCAATGATGAAGCTAATCGCCGTTTATATTTGATTGCAGAATCAGGAAAATTATACTAAAATAAAAAAGTAGCAATTTATTCCTCAAGTAAAGTCAATAAACAGGAGGATAACCTTGAAATCAGTACAAGATTTCCTATATTTTTTATCAGTAGAACGGGGTTTAGCAAAAAATACCTTAATGGCCTATGAAAATGATATGAAGGATTTTAGCAAGTTTATGGTTGATAGGTTTGCAGTAGAAAACCTTGCGGACGCTACCTATGACTACGTGTTAACCTACTTACTATCGCTAAGAAAGAAGCAGGCTGCTACCACCACCGTTGCCCGTCGAGTAGCAACCCTCAAGGCCTTCTATAAATTTATGTATTTGGAGGGTAAAATAGCTGAGAATCCCCTGGGCTCATTAGAGACACCGAAACAAGGGAAAAGGCTTCCCAAAATAATTGGCTACGACGATGTGGACAAGCTATTAGCCCAACCCAAAGGCCTAGAGCCTACTAGCTTAAGAGATAAAGCTATCTTAGAAACCCTTTATGCCACAGGCATGAGAATTTCTGAATTAATTGGCTTAAATATTTCTGATTTAAATATTTCAAATGGTTATTTAAGATGCCTGGGGAAGGGAAATAAAGAGCGAATAATACCCCTGGGTAGAAAGGCAATTGCCGCAATTAACACATATTTGAATAAAGGCCGTGTTAAACTAGTTAAAAATCCAGCTGAGCTAGCATTATTTGTGAATAAACATGGTCGTCGCCTCACGAGGCAGGGCTGCTGGAAAATAATAAGGGGCTATACTGAAGCAGCCGGAATTACTAAGCACTTAACACCCCATACAATCAGGCATTCCTTTGCCACTCATCTATTGGAAAACGGGGCGGATTTAAGGGCGGTTCAGGAGCTATTAGGACATGCAGATGTTACTACCACTCAGATATATACCCACATTACAGAGCAAAGATTAAAAAGCGTTTATAATAGTGCTCACCCTAGAGCAATTGTTAAGGAGGATGAACGTGGCTAGAGTAATTTTATTAGTACTAGACAGTGTTGGAGTCGGTGCCTTGCCAGATGCTAATCTTTATGGTGATGAAGGCAGTAATACCTTGGCCAATGTTGCAAAATCAATGGGTGGAATAAAATTACCTAATTTAGAGGAGCTAGGACTAGGAAAAATAATACCAGTGACAGGATTAAGCTCAGACCTACCTGCCAAAGCCCATTATGGAAAAATGGCTCAAAAATCCGCGGGTAAGGATACCACTACTGGTCATTGGGAGCTAGCTGGGCTGGTCTTGGATAAGGCTTTTCCAACATATCCAAATGGTTTTCCTCGCGAGCTTATAGCTGCTTTTGAAAAGAAAATTGGACGAAAGACTATTGGCAATGTACCTGCATCTGGCACAGCTATTATTGAAGAATTGGGTCAAGAGCATGTAGAAACAGGCCACCCGATAGTGTATACTTCCGCTGATAGCGTATTTCAAATTGCAGCCCATGAAGAAGTTATTCCTATTGAAGAGCTTTATGGAATCTGTAAAATAGCCCGGGGTTTATTGGAAGGACAGCATGCTGTTGGTAGAGTAATAGCGAGGCCCTTTGTCGGAACAGTAGGGAGCTTTAACAGAACGGTAAATAGAAAAGATTTCTCATTAGAGCCCACTGGAGCCACAGTATTGGATAAGCTGGTGGCAGCAGGTAAAGAGGTTATAGCCATCGGAAAAGTGGAGGATATCTTTGCGGGAAAAGGAGTCAGCCAAAGTGTCTATGCCAAAACAAATGAAGAAAATATTGAAAAAGTTTTAGAGATACTAAAGACTGATTTCAATGGGCTACTATTTACTAATCTGGTGGATTTTGACATGCTTTATGGTCATCGAAACGACCCGTTGGGTTATGGAAAAAAGCTAGAGGAATTCGATGAAAAGCTGCCAGAAATACTTAGTTTATTAAATAATGATGATTTATTAATTATTACAGCAGACCATGGTACTGACCCCACTACTGCCAGTACAGACCACTCTAGAGAATATGTACCTATTTTAATTTATCAGCCTAACCAGCCAGCAGGTATAAATTTAAGTGTGAGAGCTACTTTTGCCGATGTAGCCCAGACTATTTCCGATTATTTTTCCTTAGAACAAATGCAAAATGGAACATCTATGCTAATAAGAGAGGTGGGCAAATAAAATGATCACTAAGCTAACTGAAACTAAAAAATTTCTGTCGGAAAAGATCAATAATAATAAACCTGAAATTGGACTTGTGTTAGGCTCAGGGCTAGGTGTACTAGCTGAACAGATTGCTAACAAAAATTCCATTGAATACGGACATATACCCCATTTTCCTGTTTCTACAGTGGAAGGTCATGCAGGTCAATTAGTTTTTGGTACTTTAGCTGGGAAGAACGTAGTGGCAATGCAGGGCAGATTTCACTTTTATGAAGGCTATAACATGAGTCAGGTTACCTACCCCATCAGAATAATGAAAATGCTAGGAGTCAAAACCTTAATAGTTACTAATGCAGCCGGTGGAGTAAATACTAATTTTGAACCTGGTGATCTAATGGTTATCTCAGATCATATAAACTTGATGGGCTCTAATCCTTTAATAGGGGCAAATGTTAATGAGCTGGGTCAACGGTTCCCTGACATGTCAGAGGCATACGCCAAACAGCTTCGCAAGCTGGCTTTTCAAGTGGCCACTAAGAAGCAGTTAGTTTTAGAGGAAGGGATTTATGCTGGGGTAATGGGGCCAAGCTACGAGACCCCCGCGGAGATTAGATATTTACGACATATTGGTGCAGACGCTGTAGGAATGTCTACGGTTCCTGAGGTGATTGTGGCCAACCATTGTGGTATGAAGGTATTAGGAATTTCCTGTATTACAAATATGGCTGCTGGCGTATTAGAAGCTAAGCTAAGTCACGATGAGGTAATGGAAACAGCAGCAAAAGTAAAAGAAGATTTTGTAAGCTTAATTGAGGGAATTTTAGAGGAAATATAGTATAGTGAAAAGCTGTCTAAGGTGACAGCTTTTTTTTATGTATCTAAAAGGTAAAAATTTTTGAATCTATGGGGTTTGTGAATACTTTTAGTGAATTTGGAAAAAATAATTTTGGTTAGAAAAAGATAGAAGGGAGCGATGGCTTTTGAAAAAAAGAAAGAAGCATATCTCAATTATTTTAGCTATTCTGCTGCTAGTGGCTCTAGGGGTACCTGCCTTTGGTGAACAAACAAGCTTGGCCTTAGATGTAGAAGGAGCCATATTAATAGAAGCAACAACAGGCCAGGTAGTATACGAACAGGATCCCCATGTCAGATGGGCTCCGGCAAGTGTAACTAAGGTTATGACGATGCTATTAGCTTTAGAAGCAGTAAAGGAAGGAAAAGTATCTTTAGAGGATCAGGTAGTAGCTAGTGAATATGCTTGTAGCTATGGTGGTTCCCAGTTATATCTAGAGCCAGGCGAAAAATTCACGTTGCATGAGATGCTTTTAGGGATTGCGGTAGGCTCAGGGAATGATGCCTCGGTTGCAGTGGCAGAGCATATAAGTGGGTCCCACGAAGCTTTCATAGCTGATATGAATAGTAAAGTAAAGGAGCTTGGCTTAGAAAATACAAATTTTTCTAACTCCCATGGGTTAGATGCAGAAAATCACTATACATCGGCCTTTGACATGGCCCAGATTTCTAGATATCTGTATACAAACTACCCAGAAATTCTAGAATACACCAGCACCAAGCATTACACCTTCAGGGAGGAACCGTTGCTAGAGCTCCATAACACTAATAAGTTGCTTTGGTGGTACGATGGGGCAGATGGCTTTAAAACCGGCTTTACCAGTACTGCTAAAAGAAGCTTATCCTCAACAGTGATGAGAGATGGGTTAAGATTCATCGGAGTAGTACTAGGAGCAGAGCAGAAGCATGGACACTTCAGAGAATCAATGAAAATGTATAACCACGGCTTTAGTCAATTTACCTTTAATAAAATACACGAATTAGGCGAAGAAATAGCAGTAGTACCGGTCAGTAAAGGTGAAGTAGAGGACATAAGCGTGGTGGCAGAGGAAACAGTAGGCTTTGTAATACGTAAAGGTGAAAAAGAGGATGTTAGAGTAGAGCTGAGCCTGCCTAAAATACTAGAAGCTCCATTAGAAAAAGGTCAGGTAGTAGGAGAGATAATTATATATCAGCAGGACCAAGAGGTTGCAAGAGAAAACTTAATCGTGCCCTTTGAGGTGAAAAAGGCAACGTTTTGGAAGCAACTATTTAGACTATCAGATGGATTGTATTAATAAGTCGAAGCATGCATAAGCCAGTCGGAAACGAGTGGCTTTTTCGACATTATTTTTACCATTTTTTAGCAGGAGAATATTTTGCAATGTAGAAGCATAAGGATAGTAGTTTAACCATTGATTTAGGGAGGGTTAGAATTGGAGCCAACGATTAAAAAAGCAAACGAAATACTACTTATCCAAATGAAAGGAGATATAGATTTAGTAAATGCAGAAAAGTTTAGGCTAATGGTGGATAAACAAATAGAGAAAAAAATATTTAAACATTTAATTATTAACTTACAAGAAGTTGACTTTATTGATAGCTCTGGTCTTGGGGCTATTCTTGGCAGATACAAAAAAGTTATCGAACAGGGTGGACAGGTAGTTATTATTAGCCCCAAGCCTCAAGTACTTAGAATATTAGACTTATCTGGTTTTACTAAGATAATGAAGGTTTTTCCATCAGAAGAACAAGCATTAGGTCAGCTAGCCTAAAAAGGAGGATTAGGAGTGATGAGTGTGGATAGTAGCAGAAAAAGAATAAATTTTGTGAGAATGGAGCTGTTAAGCTGCCCTGAAAATGTGGGGTTAGCAAGAGTAGCTATTGCATCCTTTGCAGCTCAACTGGAAATGACTATTAATGACCTAGAGGAGCTTAAGGTAGCTGTATCAGAGGCAGTTTCCAACAGTGTTATTCATGGATACAATAATCAGCCAATAGGAGTAATAAGAATTACAGCAAATCTTTATGAAGAGACTTTAGAAATAATTATTGAAGATGACGGCAAGGGAATAGAAGATATTGACCAAGCCACCAAGCCTGCTTATTCTACGGTTCCTGAGAGAATGGGCTTAGGATTTGTATTTATGAATTCTTTTATGGATGAAGTTATCGTTAACTCTACCGTTAATCAAGGGACACAAGTAATATTACGAAAGCTATTAACTGCTAATCAAGTAGAAATCCAGAATAGTTTGTAGGTGTTGCATATGAACATTAGATTATCTGAAATGAACCTGCCTCGTTTCCCGTTGCTGTCAGATCAAGAGATGACAAGCTTACTTAAACAGGCAAAGCTTGGCGATGAGCTAGCTAGAGAAAAATTAATCAATTGTAATTTGAAGCTAGTCTTTAATCTGGTGCAACGCTTTGAAAACCGTGGTTATGAGCTTGAGGATTTATTTCAAATTGGCACCATTGGCTTGATGAAAGCTATTGATAAATTTGATCTATCCTATAACGTAAAATTTTCAACCTATGCAGTACCTATGATAATTGGAGAGATTCGCAGATTTCTACGGGATGATAATCCGGTTAAGGTTAGCAGATCTTTAAAAGAAACAGCTTATAAAGTCCATAAAACAAAAGAGCAGTTAATAAATGAATTAGGTAGAGAGCCATCGATTCCTGAGATCGCAGCAAAAGTGGGCATTCCTATAGAAGATTTAGTGGCTGCGCTGGAGGCGGTGCAAAACCCTACCTCAATCCACGAAACCTTGTATCAGGATGACGGTGATCCAATATACTTGTTAGATCAGTTAAGTGATGAAAATGAAATAGAGCCTAGCTGGCTAGAGAATCTAGCTCTAAAAGAAGTAATAGGCAAGCTGACTCCCAAAGAGCAGGAAGTAATATTGTTGCGTTTTTTCCAAGATAAAACCCAAATGGAAGTAGCAGAGATAATCGGCCTTTCCCAGGTCCAGGTATCTAGAATAGAACGTCAAGCTTTGAAAAATATTAGGCAATTATTTAGCTATCAGAAATCAGTATAAAGTAAATACTTAAGGGCATAATAACCTCGATAAATAATATTAAACATAAGGGGGTTATTATATGTATGTTAAGGTTGTAGAGCTAGTAGGTGAGTCTCCAGACAACTGGAAGGATGCTGTTCAATCAGCAGTTAATGAGGCTTCAAGGACTTTACCTAATATCACTGGAGTAGAAGTATATAACTTAACAGCTAACGTTGACCATGGCAGATTAGTAGAGTATAAGGCAAATGTAAAAATAGCTTATACAGAGTAAATGTAAGGCACCCTATGAATGGGTGCTTTTTACATTGGAAATAATACATACCGTAACACTTGCACGACTAAACATTTGCAAAGAGGGTGTTAACATTTGTCTAATGCAATCAGAAATGTCATTGTGGTTACTGACGGTGATAAAATTGCCAAGAATAGTGTGGAGGTAGCTTGCCGCAATCTTGGATTAAGATGCATCTCTATGTCAGCGGGAAATCCTAGCCCCATATCACCACTAGAAGCTAGCCAGTTAGTGCTTCAAGCCAAAGGGGATCCTGTAGTAATCATGGTAGATGACAAAGGTATAATTGGCGAAGGTAAAGGGGAGCATATATTAAAATATTTGGCAAATAATACAGAAATCAACATCATTGGGGTTTTGGCTGTTGCTTCCAACACTCCCTATACATTGGGAGTCGAGGTTAACTGCTCAATCACCAAAACAGGGCAAATTTATTCCGGGGTAGTTAATAAAGAAGGTATTCCGGAGCCGCAAGGTCACCATTTGTTAGAGGGAGATACAGTTGAAGTATTAAATGAGCTAGAAATCCCACTAATTGTCGGAATAGGTGATATC